>CAJAYT010000121.1 GCA_903949285.1 uncultured Burkholderiales bacterium | reverse complement strand
TTGGTATCGAATGAATGAGTTGGGATTAGTTGGCAATGGAGGTGACGTTAGCCAAGCTCATCGAGTTGCCACCAGGGAAGTTGAGCATCCAGCCACTGCCCGCTGTTCCTGCATTGGGGTTACTCACACTGAGTACTGTTGAGTAAGTACTATTGGTGGGTGTAATTTTTTGACCCTTGCTGTCCACTGCAGAGAACGAAATGTTGTACATACCGTCCGGTTCTTGTGTTCCGTTGGTTGACAAACCGTTCCAAGTCGCAGTCATGTTTCCTGCAAGTTGTGATCCAAATGACTGCATATCTACGATGTTTCCTGAGCTATCTGTCACTGTCATCGTGATCGTCTGCGCACCGTTGGGCAAATTAACGGATGTACTGACAGGTTGACTGTTGACCAGTGCTGCTGATCCACCAGGGACTAGCACCTGCTTACCTATCAAAGCTGTACCAGAGGCCATTTGGTTGTTTTGCAGGCTTGATACGAGCGAGTTCATGCTGCTCTCCATGTTGGTGGTCGCGGTCAATTGCGAGAACTGAGCGAGTTGGGACACAAAGGTGGAGTTATCCTCAGGTTGAGATGGATCTTGATTCTGTAACTGAGTTGTAAAAAGAGTCAAAAAATCATTCTCACCCATCGCTGTTTGAGCCGATGACGTTGATACCTGCGTCGCTGCTTGAGCCGCTTTCAGCTGCGCCATCGTTGTAATGCCGTCCGGCAGCGTCGATGACACTGATGAGGGTAAGGAACTTGAAGATGAAGGTGTAGAGGAGATAGTCATGGTTTTAGTCTTTCAACGAAGTAATTTGGTTTGATAAAGTATTGATTCAAAATTAATTAAGATTTGGTGATGTCCAGCGTTCTCATCATGAGTTGACGCGCGGTGTTCACCACTTCAACGTTATTTTGGTAAGAGCGGGACGCAGCCATCATCTCCACCATCTCTTGCATCTCGTTCACATTGGACAGGTAGACATTACCGTCCTTGTCAGCCAATGGGTTTCCGGGGTCGTACAAACTTCTAATAGGAGTTGGATCATCGACTACATGGTCTACCTTCACACCACCCAAGTAGGGCGCGCCAGCGTTGGTGTACTCATCCTTCACCAATGCTTTAAAAACGGTTCTCTTGGCTCTGAATGCATCTTGTTCGGTGTTCGCAACCGTTGTCGCATTCGCCAAGTTGGAGGCTGTCGTATTCATACGAACCATCTGCGCGTTAAGCGCTGTGCCCGCAATTCCAAATACACTGTCTAAGGATTTCATGACTTATTACTCCCCTTTAAGGGCCTTTCTGATCGCGCCGATTCGGTTTTCTAAGAAACTGGCGGTCGCCTGATAATCAGCTGCAGCCTTACCAAAAGTTGCTTGCTCCACACTGATCTCCACTGTGTTCCCGTCAAAGGAGCTGTTAAAAGGTGTTCTATAACGCATACCGTTGTCGGGTGCATCAGCAATTGCAGCAAAATGCTCTGGGTGAGTTGCACTGAGATACTGCTTCTCAGACTCTTTGAGCATCGCTTTGAAATCTAAATCTTGGGCTTTGTAATTAGGGGTATCCGCGTTAGCTATGTTGCGCGACAAAACCTCGAGCCGCTGGCTCCTGACCTGCAGGGCTTGCTCGTTGATACCAAAAGCAGAGGAAAGATCCATCACCGCTCCAATTAACTAACTACATTTATCGTCGTATTCACGACACCCGGCCCTAAAGTTTTAAGACCTCGGTACGACATCTGCAAGTTGTGTGCCACCCACTTATGCAGTGATTTAAATGCTAATCAATAGGGAGGAAATGGCTACAGTGGCAATATTTCTCCTCTGTAAACCCGTTTTATTGTGAGTTCAAGCGTGGTGGCAAACTTTTGCCGCTTTACCCCTCAGGCGGTACTCACCGCGTATTTTGTGCGGCGACTAATTGGCCCTTTTGCCGGTGAGCTTAGAGAGTCTTAAATATTTCCCTTCTTTTCTATGTATTTGTATGAGTATTGTTGCCACTTTAAGCGGCGCTAGCCGGCAAAAGTAGTCCGATTCCCTTTAAGTGCAATTGAGATGCGCCAAACAAAGTGAATTGATCATTCAGGTTTATGGAAGGTAAGTCTGGTTCAAGTAAGCACTCACGCGCAGAGCTTGGGCGCGGTTGGTGTTGATGGGTTGAGCCTGAGAAGGGGGGGAAGTTTGCGATGTTTGGGCATTGGTATTAGCCTGAGCCATTTGGGTGACCTGGGCCAACTGGGCAGCAATTGGTGACATGAGCGGGTTAGAGCCGGACATATTGAACTGAGCTTGTTGGAATTGAACGCTTTGAGCTCGGCCCAAAGCTGACGCTGGACTTTGTCCGCCCTGCCCCATCTGGTTTGCCTGAGCAAGTAAAGTGGCTTGCATCATTTGGATGGATTGAGCGTTGGTGCTTGCACTGGAGTTTGCATTCAAGCCCGCGCTTGTCAATGTGTTTTGAGCACTCAGGCTATTTAAATTTCCGTTACCAGAATTGTTTGACGTGTTGGAGGCCAGACTAGAGCTCGGAGCCTGAGCAACGGTTGTGGTACTCAAATCAAGTCCAAGTCGGTTGATCGCATTTTGATGTAGACCCTCGATGATAGAGTGTCTCGTGATCGGTGCACTGGTATCTCTGTTCACGTGCAGCATCGAGGCCTGGGAGCCAGCGATATTCAAATTGGCATGCGTTCTGGTCTCACTTCTAGCCGCTGGGGTGAGAACCGTTAAGTACAAATCGTCCAAGCTTGCGGGTCCAAAGTTCTTAAGGCCTGTTTCATCAAAGTACTTGGTCACCATATCTAGTTGTTGCAATACGCTTCGGTTGGTGATGTCCTTGGCGTTGGTTGCAAAACCTGCTGACGCTGCTCCCCGGTCTGGCCCCTCACAGAACTGAATAATTCCGTGGCAACGGTTATTCGTTGCTTTGGGGTTCATCCCATCACTCTCCATCAGAGTCAGTCTTGCAAAATCATCAGGATGAAACTGATAGGTTTTAGACATGTTAATTATTTTGTCGTATACGGCAGTCTTTTCCTGCGCGGGGATGAAGCCCTTCTCCACTGCTCGGTCGAGGGTTTTATTCAAAATTGGGTTGTCTCCCGCATCAACACTAGAGCCAGATTGAATCCTTGCGCTTGCGCGGGTGCCCTGGACATTTGAACCTGCAACCGACCACTGAGCTGGGCGTGAGTAGGCGGTTTGATTGGGATTGGCTTGTGCGGTCATGGTTGCTGCACGCGCATTTATATAGTTGGCTGTGCTGTCAACGCCGGAGCCCCCAGGGGCAGCGGCACTGAGGGCACTCAAATTTAACTGTTGACCGGGGAAAATTTTGTCTGGATTTTGAATCCCATTGGACCTTGCAAGCTCCTGGGACAAATGCATTGCATCGGTTGGGCTCACAGTTTGACCCTGGGCAGCAAAATAACCTCTGACTATATTAGAGAGAGTATCCCCCGATCTTATAGAGATACTGGATGCGCTTGGGCTTGATGGATTAGCCGTTAAATTGGAAGCTGTATTTGAATTGGGGTTTGACGAAGTATTGACACCGTTTTGGGCCTGGGCCTGCGCGAGGGCTTTTGAGAAAGCAGTTTTGTCCGCGCCAGCAGAGCTCGTACCTCGATCAGTAAATAAATATTTATTACTGTCCAAGTAACTATTTCTTACCAAGTTTTTCGAATCTGTTAAATAGTTCATGGCAATTCCAGTGGCATTTTCTTCTTTGGTACAAAATTTGCAAAGTCTGTTGAGTCAATCAAATAAACGTCAATTAACCAACACATACTCTCTATTTTGCAAATGCTGTGCCGATCTGAAAAATCATTTAAAGTGTCCGGAAACGGACACCTTAACAAGTGGCTTCAAACCTACTTCAATGTGGGGTTGGCAGGGCTTGTTGCACGCTTAACCATGGCTGCATTGATGGGTTTCATGGGATTGATTGCACCTTCCCACGCCCAGGGCACAACCGGGCTAAACAACCCTGGACAGCTCAAAATAGACGCTCAACTCAAGCCCTGGTTTGCAAATATTGAGCATGTAAGCGAGTCAAGCGTGAGCGTGTCCTTGCTGGATTACAGACTCAAAATTGAACCTTGCGAGAAGCCAATTTCATTCGATTTCCCGTTTGCCTCCCATAAAACAGTTCGGGCAAGGTGTGACTCACCCGCTTGGCAGTATTACCTTCAAGTCAGTGTTAACAACGCTAGTGCGACGAATACGTCCACTGCTACATCTTCGCCTAATCCGCCCTCACCTCCTACAACTACTGCAAATACGTCAGCCCCTGGCGGTTCCGCTCCTCCCAAAACGCCTCCACAACCCTCAACGGTTGCAAGTGAAACAATCAAGAGCACGCAAAGTGATCCAGCCCCCGCCAAACCCGCTTCACAAAACCCATTGAATACGGGAATGCACACCGTCTTGACCTCCCCTCAGTTTTTGAAAAGAGGTACGATTTTGGAAGCTAACATGTTTGTTGGCACGGAGGTTGCATTACAACCCAGCGAAATGTCTGCATTGAGTAATCCGAAAGATGTAGTCAACATGGAGCTTTTGCGGGATTTACCAGCCAACACTCCGTTGAAGAGTTTTGATCTTAAGCCGATGGTTATGATCAAGCGAGGACAGCTGGTGATTGTGTCGATTGGAGAGGGAAAAGGCTTTTTGATCTCAATCAGAGCTGAAGCCCTTCAAGACGGCCAATTGGGTGACCAGATTAGGTTAAAAAATACCGAATCAGGCCGATCTATATCAGCAGTGGTCACAGGAGTAAATACTGCGAAAGCGATGTAAAAAGAATTGTTAAGTACTAATTTGTCGAATTTCTTTAAAAATTGTGTCATTTGGCTCAAGTTTTAAAGTTTCGAGACGAATTAAATGAGGTCAAAAACTTTTTTGTTATTGTTAATTTTTTGTAAGAGAGTGCATCATGACTGACGCCATTTCCAACCAACCCCGGATTCCGGTGGCGAATACGACGCTTAAAAGCGTTGTGAACTCGCCCAGCTCGCCCCTGTCTTCTGCCGGTGCGAGCTCAAGCAATTCGGCGCCCACAGCTTCAGTTGTTGCCCTGAGCTCTGGCTCAGACACACTGAGC
This sequence comes from uncultured Burkholderiales bacterium, assembly GCA_903949285.1. GTDB lineage: Bacteria > Pseudomonadota > Gammaproteobacteria > Burkholderiales > Burkholderiaceae_C > Limnohabitans. Next base: position 54,177 of record CAJAYT010000121.1, on the reverse strand, counting down.
TTGAGCAATGTAACCCAACAAGTGGCTGAGCAACCTGGATTTGACCAAACAAAGGTCAACGCCATCAAGCAAGCCATTCAAAGTGGAAACTATGCGATTGACCCACGTCGAATTGCTGAAGGTTTCACTTCTTTAGAGAAGATGATTAAGGAATAAACCTTGTCACAAGTTCAAGCGTCAAATCCAGATATTGAGGCTTCACTGACCAAGGCTATGCAGCGCGTGGCTAAGTTAGAGGAGTTACTTGAGGAGGAGTTTGAAGCATTGAAAGCGCAAAATCTAACAAATTTTGACTCTATCAACGATAACAAAAATAAGCTACTGAAAGAATTAATGGCTTTGACGGGCATCCACAAGCCTGAGGATGCAAACAAACTGGACTCACGTTGGAATGAGTTCAAAGATAAAATGCGTCTGTGTAGAAACTTACACAGACGAAGCGAAATATTGGTTTCACGCAAACTTGACGCCATTAAAGGCGCTTTAGATAGCATGCGTGGTGTAACCACTCCAAGCTCCGTAGAAACCTATGACCGTTTAGGTCGAATCAAACGCGGACGTCAAATTACGGGCTACATGTCCATTTAAAGACAAGCAAAAGGCAAAGGGAAATGGACGAGCGCCTTTTATTTCTCTAATGTCTGGATTGGCTCTCGCTCTTACGAATTGTTGACAAGTAATCGGATTACATCACTTTCTCATCACCAGGTCTCATGCCCTTGAGCCAATAGACCCAAGACAAAATGACAGCTACTGCGGTATACATATCCTGCGGAATCTCATCGCCAACATCTAATCTACTCAAAAGTGCTAGCAGTTGAGGATCCTCAGCAACGTAGACACCTTGCTTTTTTGCCTCCTCAATAATCCTACGGGCTAGATCATCGTGTCCCTTGGCCGTAACGCGGGGGGTTTTGTTGAGTCCGTATTCGAGCGCCAGTGCTTCTAGTCTGTTTTGCATGTTTGGCACCTTTTTATACCCGGGTATCTAACACGGAGCCCGCGTGAGGCCTGGGCATCTGCTCTTCGCTGGGTTTGGTTGCGTTGAAGATTTGAAAGGAATTGAGCGTTAAGCCAGATACGCCGAGTTCGTAGCCGAGTTCACTCGCATTCGTTCTCGCCAACTCCGCAACTTCTGGCCTCACAGCCCACATCACCAAATCAACTTGCGTGGACTGTTTGATCGATGTATTCAACCATATCTCACCCAAAACTCTGCTCTTGGAGTGAATATCTACAGTTAACTGATGCTCTGCATCATCGTCTTTGCCACTTTTCGATTTTTTGAAATACAAATCTACAGGATCTGCATCCCAAAACGGAATCACAGCATGAAAGGCCAACTCACCCCGCATCAGTTGCTGAGCGGTTTGGACTTGTGCAGACTCTAGCTCATTGGTCGCGGCTTTTAGTTGGTGTGAGAGCTTGGTAGTCTCGGGTGTGGGTTGCATCCGCTCCAAAAGTGCAGATAGGGAACGGAGCATGGTTTTGGGATCGTGTTCAATACCCGAATTTTCTCCGCCCTGGCTGAGAGCGGCCAGCGCAGCGCTTGAGCCGCTAATGCTTGGACTATTACCGTTACTATTTCTATTGCTGCCAGTCATACTGCCCAACAATTGGCGCTCAACACTACTAGACTGAGCGAGAACAATATTTTTGAGCGCCGCTGGATTCAAACTCGCCATGGATAAGCGGTTAGCGTTCCAGCGCTGCACCCAACTTTGGAGTTGAGGCTGAGGCAATAAGCTTGCGATAGCGCCTGGCATTAAAAGCTCAAACACAACACTCAGTTCAGCCGGCTCAAACATCAAGGCGTTCAATCGGTTACTCCAATTGGGAACTACATTGGTACCCAATGCCTGCGTACTATTCAGACTTGGATTCAAACCAGTACGTACTGTATTTGCGCTTGGTGCATTTGCATTCAAGGCGTTTACGCTTTGGGGATTTAAGGCCTCCGGCGTATCCTGCGAATTATTTAAGGTACTGATTGCCTGGCTAGGCGCTGAATTTAACGGGATGTTGTTGGGCGGATTGACTACGGCGTTGTTATTAGATAGTGAATTAGAAGAAGAAGAAACACCCGTGCCTCCAGTGCCTCCAGTGCCTCCAGAGCCGCCAGTACCAGCACCGCCCGCATATGTTGAGGGATAGGCCATAGAAGTCCCCTGCCCCGTATTAGGGGTCAAGGCCCATCCATTGGTAGTTAGGCTTGCTTTGAGCTGAACCGTATCCCCGCTTTTCAGATCTCCTGCACTCCAGTTAGGCACGTCGATTTTAAAAGTCGGTGCACCGGACTTATATGTCGGCGCATCAGTTTTGAAAGTAGGCGCATCGATCAAGAATCCTTTGATCACCAAGCTCACACGGTTATCCCTAACCTCGACGGTTGCCTGTACAACCTGACCATCACCGAGCCCCAGTTCATGCGCGGCTTGCGCTGTGACCCCAATGGAGCGGGGGTCCATTTGAACAATGGGTGAGCGTATGTAGTTGATTAAGACGTTATCGGCACTGTACACAATATCCTCTCAATGACGGGCCGAGGGAGCTCAACAAAGCAAGGATCTGGGCCGGACGGACTCACTTGAACTACAAAATGAAAACGGCTAACGAAGCCGCAATCATGCAGAGTGCTTTATTGGTATGCATCTTAAAACAAGTGGACCCTTTCGTCCACCCATTTGCTTACCCCGAGCACCTTAGTTCTGATTTAGGGGAACCGGACCCAAGTGCGGTGTAGGTTTGCGTTGTCTGCTCCGAGCCCATTCTCTCCCTTGTACTCGCCCTTGTCGGCTGCGCGCTCGCCCTTGGGCGCTAATACAGAACTAGCCATCTCCATTTGATCGGGCAATGAGAGAACAGCACCCGTCATCAGCACTTTGCTCTCGCCTTTGGTAAATGCGGCGCGGTTACGCTCAGTAATTAAAGACCGGAGCACTTCAATTTTCAAGGGGCTGCCTGGATAGAACTTGCGAATGACTTTATCCAAGGTATCCCCTGGCTCAACCGTGTAGGTCTTTTGAGCGGCCTCTGCTGCATTCGCCAGTTGGGAAATGCTTGTACAAAATAGAGTCGTCACGCCTAAACCTACCACTAAAGTAGCTTGCACGAAGGATTTCAATAATGGGGGGAACTTCATCGTATTTCTCCTGAAAAGGGTGTCAATGGGCCTGAACAATGGCAACCCACTGCGAGTTGGTGCCTGCGCCTGCACTTGTCCCAAGACTTGCTGCGGCATTTGAACTCACTTTAACGTTAAGCGCTGGACCAGCGATTTGTTTGAGATCGGCATAATAGCCTGATACTGCGGTGACCTGGGTCATGGCCATGCTCGCAAGCGCTGCGGGCTCGAGAACGTGATTGGGGATTTTCTCTTTGTCAGCAACGACCAATCGGTCTCCAACCTTCAACCCACTCATGTACCCGCCGTTAATGCGAAACGTGTCTGATTGGATTTTAAGGACTTGAAACTGCGGCGGTGCACAGCTCAGTTTGGTCTCTAGGGTTTTCACAAACCCCTCGGCTACTGCCTGCACCTCATTCATAACAATGGGGGATAAGGGTCTTGGGGTGATATTCTCAGGATGAGAATCAACGCTGATGAGCTGCTCGTAACTTAAGAACACATCGGGCAAGGATCTCTCATTGACATCAAAATGAGCTACAAAGGTTGGCGCACTTGACAAAGAGTCTGAGCTAACACCCAGGGTTAGGCGAACGCGCCAAGGAATATGTTCCTCACCCTTACCCACCAACACTTGCTCGTAACGTGAAACAGGGAGTGTCATATCCCCCAAATGCACCAGTCGCGATTGGCTACTGGTCAGTAGTAAATTGCGACGCAGGTCCTGCATGATCTGGGTCGCACGGTACCTTTGCGTGCCCGTCATGTTGGGGGCGAGCGCAATGTCTAACGTCATATGGTGCCAAACAGCCATCTTGTCAGCAAAAGTTGTTTTACTGCAGGCCTGGGTTTTTAAAGGCTTACGAGAATCGGTTGTGACTTGCGCGTTAGAAGAGCCTTCAGCGTCACGTCCGTAAGACAGTACCCTAACGCCTCTGACTTCCATGCCAGATGTAAATGAGTTGCTCTCATGAAGGGCACCCTCCTTGTCTACCCAACTCGTGGACTTCACCTCTGTTGGACCGTCAAGAGCGGCTTGCACCAACGAGCTGCGAATAGCCTCTAAACGTTCATCAGCACCCATCAAGTCAGCATGAGCTTGCCCAGTTAGAGCGCTTACGCAACAAACGCTCATGACTCCAATCACAGCCTGCGATTTAATGGTGTGAGCCATTTGTTGAACCAGCGTATTCAGATTGAACACTTTGGATTCGCTTGGATTTTGAGGGGACGGGCGGCTTGCGATCATGACGATGTACCTAGATTAATTTAAATCAAGTTCAAGGAGCTTAGACGGTACTGCAAGGAGATCAATGCGCGCGTTGAGCAATTTGGCTCAAATACAAAGCCCTTAAATCACGAACAACGTTTTTATCCAGTGACATCGTTGCCTCATAAGTATCCTCACCAATCGGTGTAATGCTCACGAGTTGTGCACCGTAAATCACACCCTCAACACGGGTACGAAAGGTATCATTCATCACCGTCATCTCTGCAACCGTTGTGGTTGCATCTAAATACTGACCATACACTTGTTCGGTAAGTGAGCGGTAAGCATCTAGTTTGGACGCACGAATGGCGAGCAGCCTTTGCTGAGCGGGGTTCTTATGGTTTTGAACACTGATCACAGCGTAGCCGGTTGCAGTAAAGGTTTCGCGTTTCTCCATCATGGGGGAGATCATGGAGGCTGCGCCCTCTGGAGCTCCAGCGGGACCTGCATCACGCGATTGACTCACTGGATGGGGTGCCACAGGGGCTGCGGTAGCCTCTGTGCTGTGTCTAGGTGCAGAAGTACATCCGGCCAGCACTGCCAAAAGGGCAAAACCAGCAACGAGTGTCTTAAAAGAGTAGGTTTTCATGTCATGTTCCTCAAAAGTTAGAGTTTGGCGCAGCGCCCCTGCTCTGTGCAAAAGTAAAATTGCGTCAAAGGAGGAATCGGCCTGATTCCAACCTTCTTTAAATTTCTTTTGCTTTAATTTCGCAAGAAGTGTCAAAAATCTCATTAATTTGGATAAATTCATCAACAAGATTTCCTTTTTGATGAATTTTTCCTGTAAATTCAACAAATATCCTCTATTCTTCTTGATCGGCACGTCCGCTTAATTCACAATAGGACCTGTTTAAAAAAAACATGAAATCAACAGCGAACTTTATTGGTAAAAGCGAGAGTGCTCAGACCCTTCGACGTTTAATCACGACGATGGCCAACTCCAACGCGACTGTACTCATTACAGGTGAGAGCGGTACGGGCAAAGAACTCCTTGCGCGCGCGCTTCACGACCAGTCTCCCCGGATTGCAGGCAACTTTGTCCCACTCAACTGTGCAGCCATCCCCAAAGATTTGCTGGAGAGCGAACTCTTCGGCCACAGGAAAGGCGCCTTCACAGGCGCTGTTGCAGACCGAATCGGACGGTTTGAATTTGCCCACGGCGGGACTATATTCCTAGATGAGATTGGGGATTTATCCCTGGACATGCAAGTCAAGTTGCTCAGGGTGCTTCAAGAACGTACGATTGACCCTATCGGATCTACCAAAGCCGTCAAAGTAGATGTCCGCGTGATCGCGGCCACCCACCGTGATTTAGAGGCAGAGATTGTCTCGGGTAGGTTCAGGGAAGACTTGTATTACAGGCTGAACGTGCTCCCGATGGTGACCCCGCCTCTGAGGGAGCGCCCAGAGGATGTGGCCGAACTTCTTACTCATTACGCACGCATTTACGCCCCCAATGAGGCCAAACCCATCACTTTTAGAGCTGACTTTTTGGCAGCGCTAGAAGCTTATCACTGGCCAGGCAATGTGCGTGAATTGTGTAATGTAGTGGACCGCTTTAGTACGCTGTACACCGCTCAAGAGCTCGATCTTCGCGCAATTCCCGCCAATCTTCTGCCCAAAGGGCTCGTCCTCATGCAAGCAGAAATGCTCGCCAAAGGGCCGGCACCTGTAACGCTTCAGATGACGCCGCCCCCTGAGGTGCTCTTGGAGCTGCAAGATCAGCCAGAGCCAGAAGAAAATGAGATTGAGACCATCATCATGCTCGCTCAGGGCATGCCTCAACTCCCCCCTGAGGGGCTGTCTTTAAAGGACAGACTGGCTGAGATTGAGAAAAATATTATCGAACAAGCACTTGAGCGCGCACAGGGCAATGTCTCTAGAACAGCAAAGCTTTTGAACCTGCAGCGCACGACTTTGATTGAGAAGATCAATAAATACGAGTTGCGGTCAGCCTAATCCCAATCCCAATCCCAATGCCCTTTGGCTCTCGCAGCAACTCAGAGCCTTGCGAGTATTGCCTCTTATTTAGTATCTGTATTTAGCACAGTAATACTCATCCGTCGGTTTCTAGCATCCAGCGGATTTTTAGGATTAAACGGGTCCGTATCTGAAACACCTTCGATGCGTACAAAGCGGTTTTCATTGACACCGTTTTTAGCGAGCACTTGTCTCGTTGCCTCAGCACGCTCTGCAGACAAAGACCAGTTATTTTTGCCATTGGGATCTTTAAACGGTACCGCGTCGGTATGACCCCGAATGGCCAGCTTATTGGGTATTCCAGAGAGCGTTTTAGCAACCTCTGCAACCAAGTCTTGTGCCTTACCCTGCATCCCGTCACCGCCGCTTGGGAACATCGCAAAGTCAGCTTTATCAATAATCTCAACCCGCAAACCTTCCTTGTCACGACTGACTTGTACTTGGTCTTTTAGCTGGGCGAGACGTTTATTTTCTCCAAGCGCTTGTTTAATCTCAGTCTCAAGCTTTTTGAAATTCTTCTCATCCTGGGCTTTTGCAATGGCCTCTTTTTCTTCCTCGCTCAGTTCATCGGCTGAGCCCTTGCCACCGCCTGTACCTTCCTTGCCAGAATTACCACTTCCAGTGCCCTCCTTACCAGCGCCGTTCCCCGCACCTTTACCGCTTCCCTTATTAGAGGGGTCCGCAGCAGGGTTCTCATTTTCCTCACCGGGTTCAGTATCTGGATTAGGTCCTCCCTCAGAGCGAGGGGTTAGCCGCTCAAGCAATCCAGTTTGTCTGGCTGCATAGGGAAATGCATCGGGGTCAATAATGGAGCGTCCGCCCAATACGCCGTTAGAACCCGCAAGTTGGCCAAAGGGATTCAGACTGTGGGAGCTGGGTTTAAAGTAATCAGCGATACCTTTACGCTGATCGGAATTGGTTGCGCCCAGGAGCCACATCAACAAGAAGAACGCCATCATGGCGGTCATCATGTCAGCCAAAGCGATCTTCCAAGCACCACCGTGGGCACCGCCGTGACCACCGTCCATTATTTTCTTAATGACGATGACCGGGGCCGCAGCCTCCTCTGCAGGCGCTTCAGCCGCAGGATCCGCTGCAGGCGGCTCCTCTGGCAATTCCTCGCTGGGCGCTACTGCTTCAGTTGCCATTATTATTTGCCTCGCATACCGTCAAATAATTCGCCAAACGTTGGCTGGTTATGGTGACTGATACACACGCGGGCTGCCTCGATCACTAAAGGAACTGGATGGCCGTGCATTGTGCCAATAATGATTTGCTTGACGACCTTGTAGATCTCACCCTCTTCTTCGACAACTTGAGCCAAGCGTTTCCCGAGTGGCTCAAAGAGACCGTAAGCCATAAACACCCCAAGGAACGTACCCACAAGCGCCGCACCAATCAAGGCACCCAACACAGGAGGGGGTTGATCAATCGCGCCCATGGTCTTAACCACACCCAACACGCATGACACAATCCCCAGCGCTGGTAGCGCACCCGCGAGGGTTAGCACAGCATCCGCGCAGGCGGCCTCGTTGTGGTGGTGTAATTTAATGGAGGCGTCCATGACGTCTTCGACAGCGTAAGGACTTAAATTACTGGAGGAGACGACCATCAAACGAACTGTGTCGCAGATCATCGCTAAGAGGGAGTGGTCGTGAAGTAGTGGGGGAAATTCGCCAAAAATGGCACTAGATTCTGGACTCTCTACGTGAGCCTCAAGTGCAACTGCACCCTCAGCTTTGAGGGTTTTCATGATCTTGGCGACCACCAAAATAATAGCAACGTAGTCGTCTTTTTTATACTTTGCGCCTTTGAGCGCTCGGGCCATACCGCCAAAAGCTCCTTTAAGGATAACGGTACTGTTTCCAGTGATCATTCCGGCTAAAGCTGCGCCGAAAATAATGAAAATCTCAAGTGGAGCCGCCTCAATAATTGGCTCCATGCTTCCGCCGTCAAGGATGTAGCCCCCGAATACGAAAACAAAGAGAAGAACAATTCCAACTGGTCCCATTGCAAACTCCTAATTAATTCAAGCTCGTCTTTCTAACTCAAAGTAAAAGACAACGCTTAATCGTCCTTCCTAAACTCAACTCGGCACCTGTACCGTGAACTGTTCCTCATCTTAACTCTTATCCCGTAACTCCTAAGCTTCAACTCATCAATTCATCATTGACGGTGGAATGCTTGTAGCTGGAACGAGTGTGGGAACTTGTTTCCAAGCCTCACGGATTTCCGTGATGATGCCATAAATCTCGTCCAAAGCGACCAAATCATTGCGAAGATTGATATGTAACAGACGACGGGTCACGTAGTTGTACAGATCGTTCAAATTCACAGCTAATTCGCCGCCCTTCTCAAAATCCAACGCGCCTTGCAGACCCAGCACAATCCTTGTTGCACGAGAAATGGCTTTACCTTTCTCGGGAATTGAGTTGTGTTGAATGTGCCCTTTGGCAGAAGACAAACTCTCAACCAAGCCGTCAAACAACATTTGGATCAACTCCACGTTGTTGGACTGTGCCACACCTGTGACATTTTTAACTTGACCGTAACTCTCGATGGCTTTGTGATTAATACGCATTTGCAGTGACTCCTGGTTTTCTCTCGCTGACCACTGCAGAATCGGTAGTAAAAAACCGAACTTGAGTGCAAATGCTCAGTTACATCCAACTAATCACCAAAAAGCTGTATTTATCTGTTTATAACCCCTTTAATGTCATTTAAATCAACTCAAAATACTTAAAAAGTATTAATTATTTTAAGTTTCAATTATTCTTAATCAGTTAGGTGTTGAAGCACTGGTCGGTACTTTGATAGCTGAGTACTGTTCTGGATTCAAATTATTCAAATTGGGTTGCAACAAAAGCCCACCCTCCTCTGCCCCTGATCCCGTTGAACCCGTTGCAGCTGTTGCAGCTGTTGCAGCATTTGAGGACGCAGAGCCTGCAGATCCAGTCACACCAGCGTCACCCTCTTTGATAGGGTCCACTGCGGGAGCTCCAGTCGTATCCGCTGAGCCAAGATTGAGTTGCGGTGCTTGCTCAGCCCCCGCCATTGCACCAACCTCGGCGCGCATCGCCGGCTGAGCTGCCAAAGAATCTACAGAAGTGACAGGCGAACTCGCACTCGTACTGTAAAGCTCTGGTGCTTGAACCAACTCATCTGCATGTGGACGCTCCACCCCAACTGGGTGGACCATCAAAGTCCTTGAATAAGGGTCTAGGAGCGAAATCCCAACGCGTGCATAAAGCATCGAGGTGATTTGATCCAGATTTTGCTGAATGCGCATGACATCGGCATCGGGCTTGCTGAAAAACTCAGAACCCGCTTCATAGATGCTTGTTAAATGGTGCAAAGGCAGCCATGACTCTAACGCGCCTCTGGGGGTAGGAATCATGCGGTTGTTGGAGGGTACACCCAAGGTTCCCTCTCTGGCGTGGTTGTAGCCCTCAAGGAAGACTTGCTCAATGTGTTGCCGAAGCACTGGCTCGTAATGTGGTTTTAAGTTTTCAACTAATTTTTTATCAATACCTGGAATGGGAAGCCCACTCATAGCGTCCCACAAGGGTTTCCCGTACAACTCCCCAAACAGTCCGTCTGTGTAGGTCTCGGGGAGCTCGGATTGGGAGAAGCCGCTGAATACAAAATTGAGTTTATCAATCATGTACAGCATCAACACGAAGACGAGCAAAACGCCCCAAGCAATGAGGAGTTGGAAGAACCCGTTCATGCTGCGCTCCTATTTGCCAACCCCGCTAATGCCTCAGGCTCAATTTGCAGGGTTACTCTGAGTTTTTTGACAACGCTTGAGAGGATCTGACTCACCCTGGACTCAGATACGCCCAAAACTTCACCAATTTCTTTCAAGTTCAACTCTTCAACATAATAGAGCTGCATGACGAGTTGCTCACGCTCTGGGAGCTCAGCAATAGCCTCGGTCACAGCGTCCATGAACTCAGCCTCTTCGACAATAGCTTCGGGTTGGTTCATGGGGTCATCTGCCATCCCCATCACCTCCTCAGTCACGACTTCCATCGAGTAGGTCTCAAAAAGCCTTGCTTTGCCCCGCTCCTTGTGAAAGTCCTCTAAGTCTTTACCCATGTAGTCGGCAATTTCGGCTTGAGAGGGAGCGCGCCCCAACTCAGACGCCAGTGCTCTTACGGTCTCGTTGTGTGATTTATTAAAAGCCACAGCCGATCTCGGTAAAAAGGATAACCGCCTCACCTCGTCCAGCATAGCCCCTCTGACTCTGCTGTGTGCGAAGTTCTCAAACTCCACACCCTTAGCGGGATCATAGGCGCGAGACGCCTCAAGGAGTCCGATCATGCCCACTTGGATTAACTCATCCAGTTCCATGTAAGCGGGAACGCGTGCCTTCAGGTGCAAAGCAACACGCTTGACCAGTCCCAGGTGTGAGAGGACTAACTCCTCACCTTTAGGACGACCGGGTTTATACATTTGTACGGCGGAGAGATTTCTCATTTTTCAATCGGACTGCTTTGAATCAGCCGCTCCATAAAAAACTGTAAACCACCTGTTGCATGGTCAAGCGGACGCAACTGCGTGCACAACTCAGCCAAGCGGCGAAAATCTCTTGCTGCGCCTGTACCAGGTGCATGCTCCATTACAGATTGATACTTTTTATGAGCGGCAAGAACCATCTCATCAGACTCAATGGCCGTTAAATAGTGAATCGATTCACCTAGGAAACGCATACAAACATCATTCAAGCGCTGGTAGAGTTTCCATCCCTGCGTTTGGGAGTTAACGTGGTTAGGGAGTAGATAAATCTCATCGAGTTTTAACTCTTGACTCATCACCTTGATGGTGCCGTAAGCATCCGCAATAGAGGACGGATCATCTTGAACCACGACAAAGCGGCGGTGGCAAGCTGACAAGAATGCGAGAACCGAGGGTGAGATACCTGCCGCAACGTCCACAATCAAGTAATCGATTTGACCTGACAGGTTACTAAAGGCTTGAACGATACTTGCAGCCTGGATTTGTGACAAACCGGCCAACTCTTGAACGCCCGAGGCGCCTGGAATCAGTTTGATGCCTTGACGAGTGGTGAGTATGATTTCCTCTAACGTCTTTTGACCAGCGAGAAAGTGACTCAGATTGAACTCAGCCCTTGCACCCAGCGCAATTTGCGCATTCGCAAGCCCTAAATCGGCATCAAAGAGCATGACACTATGCCCGCTTTGGGCCAAGGCCGTCGCAAGATTAATGGAGATGGTGGTCTTACCTACACCGCCCTTACCACTTGCAATTCCTATTACTTCTGTATGTTTAGATTTACTCATGCTTTGACCCTGTCAGTTGAGAGGCTAGGCGCGCAATGCGGGCCATATCCATTGGTTGATGACTATCATCTTTTAAAACATCATTGTGACTCAATGACAAGTTTGACAATGCGAGATTGACCAAATCTTCGGACTTGACTTGGCGAATCCAGTCCCCTAAGCGCTCACCTTTGCTGGCAACGCTCACGTTAACGTGTCCCTCTGTTAAGCACTGGATGAGTGGCCAAGGTTGGCTGGACTCATCGAGTTTGCTGATCATCAGACTTTGCCATTCAATGTTTTGAACGCTAAAAATTCTGCGCAGTGTGGTCAATGAAACGTCTGCGGGCAAGACTGCGTGGAACTGAGCTTGGGCACAAACGCCTTGAATCTCAGCAACACGCTCAGCCATTTGAACGCCGGGGGTGTCAATAAATACTATTTTGCGGTTGCTATGCTCTTCTAGCAAGAGTTTCAAGGTTGCTGGATTGTTCGCTCTAAAGCAATCCACACCCGATTGTGCACTGAGAAGTTGTGCTTGGTTCCAAGCACCTGCTCTTAAATCACTATAGGAGATCACTGCAATTTGGTCAGTTCCAATTGTTGCGCTGATTTCTTGTGCCAAGCGCGCAATCATGAGTGTCTTGCCCGAGCCCGATGGACCTGCTAGTACATGAACGCCCTCGCTTGGAACTTGGACTGTTGCCCCAACGCTGGAGGACTCAATAGAGGAGCACAACTGACGTTTGATCTCTTGGAGAGCGGGCTCGACCTCATCAAAGCTTTGGATGCTATCGATCAAAAGCGCCCTCAAAGCGGCCGGAATGGGGGCCTCGTTGAGCGCATTCCTAAGGGGCTGGAGATTTCTAGACAGCGGTGTACCTTGCCACATGGCGAGTTGTTGGCTGAGTTTGAATTCTTTTCTAAGCGTTGCGAGTTCCTCGCGTACGAGCTCCACAATCTCGCGACCGCGCAGCACTTCGCGGTCATCCCTGGCGCGCTCCATCGCTGAGAGTTCTTCAACAGGGGTCGAATGGGTGAACGATTTTTTAGCCGCACTCTTTTGAACCACTTTATGAGTCGATGGCTTTCTCCAATCTGCTGGCTTAGGAGGTCCTACAAACTCAACTCGCTTGGCCTTAACGCCAGTCTCTTCATGGTGGGCAGCCTGGTGTTGTGTTTGAGTTTGGGTTGCTGGCTGAGCGGTTCGCTCAATACGTTTATTTTGCTTGAGCGTTTGGTCAAGTACTTCGTCAAAGCTTTTCGGCTTTTTGTTCAATAATTTTTGGTGTGCAGGTACGAAAGTGTTTTCGTCCTCATCGACTTGACCAGGTTTTCTCTTCGTGCTGTAGGTCAAGTCAGAGGGGATGAATTCCTCCTTAACGGCCACTTCAGCTGCTATTGGATCAATATCTACGGCCACGATCAACTCGGTTTGGCCCCTAACTTGGCAACTTGAAATAATCAGTACATCGCTACCGTACAAGGCCATGGCCTTCTCGTTAGCGGTGCGTGTATCTTTAGCAATAATTCTTTTGAGTTCCATGATACTTCTCGTTGATTAATTAAGTGACTGAGTTAGTGAATTAGTTGTTCTTTTGGATATCCACAGAGTGGACAACTTTGACGGCTTGATCGTCTGGAATTTCGTTGTAAGACAAGACAGTGATGTCATTGACCCTGTAACGTACGGCTTTGGAGAGCCATCCACGCACAATGGGGGAGACCACCAGGACGGCTGGATTGCCCTCCTCTTCCATTTTTCTGGACCCCGTTCTAAGCGCTGCAAACAAACCCTCAGCCAAACCAGGCTCGAGCACTACAGGCTGGCCAGGCTGGCTTTGTTGGAGGATGTTGTGAATCATCTGCTCAAGCGCTGGGTCCAGGGTCATGACGGCAAGGTTGTTCTTCTCGTCAACCAAGCTTTGCATAATCATGCGACCCAGTTTCGGACGCACTGCGGACGTTAACTGATCAGGATCCGTATTACGCGGTGTCATCTCAGACAAAGTCTCAGCGATGGTACGCATATCTCTAATAGAGACACCTTCCAACAACAAGTTTTGCAGTACTTTGGTGAACGCACCCAGCGTTAATTTGCCTGGGATCAAATCTTCTACGATTTTTGGAGATCTTGCTGCAAGTTTATCGAGCAGTTGTTGTGCTTCGTCGTGACTGAGTAAATCGGATGCATTTTCACGCAGCACTTTATTCAAATGAGTTGCAATCGCCGTGCTGGAGTCGACCACCGTGTAGCCTAGCGTTCTCGCATGGTCACGTTGTGAAGGTTCAATCCAAACCGCCTCTAATCCAAATGCGGGCTCTTTGGTGTCAATTCCTTGGAGCTTTCCGTAAACTTGGCCCGGATTGATAGCTAGTTCGCGGCCCACTTTAATCTCGCCTTTACCACGGACCACACCTTTGAGTACGATGTTGTAGGTATCGGGGTTGATGTTTAAATCATCCCGAATGCGAACGGGTTGCACGAGAAAGCCAAGCTCTGCGGAGAGTTTCTTGCGAACGCCCTTCACACGGCTCATCAGTTCACCACCGGTCTCAGGGTTCACAAGGGGGATTAGTCCGTAACCAATCTCCAGACCAATCAAGTCAACTTGGTCAACATCGTCCCACCCGAGTTCTTTAGGCGCTTCGACTTTTTGTGCGGCTTGGACAGCAGCTTCCTCACTCGCCTCTTGTTCGACCTCGGTGCGAATGACCATCAAGCCCATTCCAGCCGTTGCAGCTGCAAGCGTTACAAACATCAGGTGAGGCATTCCGGGTACAAGACCCAGAGCCATCAAAATACCTGAGGAGATGAAAAGAGCTGCAGGATTTGAGAACTGGGACTTTGCTTGTTCCGTCATTGACTCAGACGTTGTCACCCGAGTCACAATAATAGCTGTTGCGAGCGACAACAAAAGTGAGGGGATCTGAGCTACCAGTCCATCACCAATTGTCAAAAGAACGTACAGACGACCCGCCTCTCCAACTGGCAAGTTGTGCTGAAGCACTCCAATGGCCAAACCACCCACCACGTTAATGATCAAGATGAGTAAACCAGCTACTGCGTCACCACTCACGAACTTAGAAGCACCGTCCATGGAACCAAAGAAGTCTGATTCTTGAGAGAGCACTTCGCGGCGTTTCTTAGCTGTGGCTTGGTCAATCACTCCAGCGTTCAAGTCAGCGTCAATTGACATCTGCTTACCAGGCATTGCATCCAATGTAAAGCGAGCGTTCACTTCTGACACACGCCCCGCGCCTTTGGTCACCACGATAAAGTTGATGATCATCAATATCGCGAAAATAATGAATCCGACGACATAGTTACCACTGATCACGAACTCACCGAAAGCTGCAATCACCTTACCCGCTGAGTCATGTCCCTCGTGCCCGTTGACCAAAATCACGCGGCTTGAGGCCACGTTGAGTGCCAAACGCAACATCGTGGCAAACAACAAGACGGAGGGGAAGGAGGAGAACTCCAATGGATTTCTAGTACTGATAGCAATCATGATGATCACCAAACTAGAAACAATATTAAAGGTGAAGAAAAAGTCCAAAATAATGGACGGCAACGGGATAACCAACATAGCCATGATGAGCAACACCAGCGCTGGAATGCCCAGGCCAGAGTAATCAAACTTTGCTAAGTTCTGTCGAATCGTTGACAGGGATAAGGTTGTCATTTCCGTTTTGTCCAGTTTTTGAAACGTTTAGTATTCTTTTACTAACACAACTATTGCGCCAGTACAACACATAAGCAATCGATGTGCCAAGTGTTCTCAGTAAGGTATTCAGACACTGAGAAGAAGTTAGAGGTTTAAGGCCTCAAAACCAAGATTCAAAAAAATGGCGGATATTTCCCATAACCTCTGAGAGCACTTTTGGGTACCTCATATATATAGGTGATAGATCAAGCAATTCAGGAGTGATCCATACGGCAAAAGCGGCAATGAATTGCCGGTCACGATTATTGCTTTACAAACTGCGTCATCCTGATATTTGAAAAGCTTTAAGTCCTATGAGTCTTTCATCACTATTTAATTTGCCCAGCGCTCCAGCCCAGATTTTGGGTGATAACGCCTCTGCTGCACAAGGTTCGTCCAACACGAGCGCTGCGCCGCTGGGGGATGCGTTTGCGACCTATATGGCACAGCAGATGAGTTCGGGTCAGTTCTCAAAATGGCAAAACCTAACCAGTGCACTGGCCAACCAAAACGCGCTTGGGGCCAATGGACTGGGCGGTACAAATAACGGCCTCAACAACTCCTCTATGGATCAAACGGCTGGTTTTGGTCCATCCCCGGGGTTGAGTAACTCAAAATCAAATTCATCACCCCAATCAACGCAATCCAATCAAAGTGCTCAATCTGGGAGCGGTTCTTCGGACTCAACCTCCACCAACGGATCAAGCGACTCGAGCTCCTCCTCAAGCACATCTCAAGCCAGCGACTACGCTGCCCACAGAAAATTCAGCTCTCTCAATAAAGATCTGACCTTGCTGGGAGATACGATTGACTCCACCGGTGCAGATTCAACTGATTTGAGTGCTTCCGTATCCACCAACGCGATGCTGATGGGGGCCTCTTTGGCACGCGCAGCCAATCAAAGCAGCGATGCAACAAGCACCACCTTGTCTTCGGCCAATGGGAAAAGCAACAGTTCCGGTACAGGCAAAGATGCAGGTACAGCTACTACTGCTGGCACTGGCACGTTACCCCTTGTTCTGCCCTCAATAGGCGCGGCACTTCAAGCCCAACAAAATGCGATTAAGGCCCAAAGCAGCCAAGCACAGGGTGGCAAGGACACGAATTCCGATTTAAAAACCACGGCCTTAAGCGACAAAGTTCAACTGATCACCCCCAATCAAACCGATACGAATCCTCAAAGTTTGATCTCGTACGCTCGGGGAATGGGACTAAACGATTCACAAATTCATCAACTCTTTGGCCCAGATGCGGCTAAAGGTAGTGCAAGTGCGGGCGGATCCGGGGGGACTGCAAATTCTGCGTCTACTGCAGCGATCATTGGATCGGGCGCAGCCTCCTCAGGCTCCTTGACTAGCTCTGTCACGAGCGCGGCCCTCAGCTCACATATTTCAACAACGGACGCAAGCCTGAGCACTTCCGCTGCGCTCTCCGCGAGTACAGATCCTTCGTCAAGCTCAGGCTCACTCTCACCAGCAGCAAGCTCTGTTTTGGGACAGCTCAGTAACCTTCAAGTTCAAATCGATCAAGCACCCGGTGCAATTGGCATTCAAAGCGAAGCCACTGCAGCGACCTTGGCCGATGCAACTCAAGCAGGCGGCAAATTGGCCAGCGTAGGTCCAGCAGGGCTCGCCGGCTTAAACGGAACTGCCAATAACGCTACTCCCATTAGCACACTGGAAGTACTCTCAGAAATGGATGCCAGCTTAAGGCCCGAGGATATCGCAGCGCTTGAAGCCCACTTCAACACGACAGAGCGCAGCTCAGGCGCGTTCTCAGGTGGGAGTGAGGGGACTGGCTTCTCAATCGATATGAATACTGCACTTGGAGCTATGCACGCAGACGCTTCAGCGGCTGGGTTTGCTGGGTCTGGGGACAGCTCCGGCTCTGGCACCAATTCTGGATTTGGCTCCAGCGGGGATCAAAACCCACAATCCAACAACGCCAATGTGCCCGCGGACATGGCCGGCGCGTACGAAAAACTCAGCAATAAATTTGCTAACGAGGTCTCTACTCGTTTGCAACAACAATTCGCCCAGGGTCAATGGAAAATGAAGTTTGCGCTCAGGCCCACAAGCCTTGGTATCGTAGACATTCAACTCGAGATGAAGGACGGCAAATTGGCCGCCAACTTCCAGTCCAACAACCCGTTGACTCAAAATCTGATTCAAACCAACAGCCACCAACTCAGAAACGCACTGCAAGACTCTGGGATTACCCAAAGCTCTGTTCAAGTCGGATCGGGACAAACGAATGGTCAAGGATCCAATTCTGGTCAAAATTCTGGTGTACCCTACACCTATCAGAGTAATCCCTTGAACACCCAAGCCACGGCGACTGAAGAAATTCCAGCTGCTGACGATTCAACCATCACGAAATCGTCTAACAGTGATTCACAACTTGATATTTTTGCCTAAACCATAGGTTATAAGAGGAGATTGAAATGGCCACAGCCAAACCCGCAGAACCTGCAGCAGCAGAAGAAGGCACAGAAGAGCCGAAAAAGAAGAAACCGATTCTTCTGATAGCAGGAGTTGCAGTTGTTGCAATCGTTGTTTTAGTGGGCGTAGCCTTTGGAACACTTTGGTTCTCTGGATACTATGAGAAAAAGGCAGAACTCGCCGCCATGGATAAGCTCGAGGAGCTAGAGGCAGCAGCGACCAAGGCCAAGGACGAGGCGCCTGTCAAGATCAAGAAAGAAGCGCCAGAGGAAACTCGCTTTGAGAAAAACTACATGCAGCTTGACAAAGAGCTGATGACCAACATTACGGACTCCAAGAAAGTCATGGTGGTGCAAATTGCACTCATGACCCACTACGACAGCCGGGTGTTTGACAACGTTAAAAAGCACGAATTTGCACTGCGTTCGGCGATGCTGGACGTGATGCGTCAAACAACAGAGTCCGAAACCAAGAAGCCTGAATTCAGGAAAGAGCTCGCTGCAAAACTAAAAGAGACCATGAACGGCTTATTAGAAGAGTACGAGGACTTCGGCGGTATTGAGGAAGTGTTCTTTACTTCCTTTGTGATGCAATAAAAATCTATTCGTATGGCAACCAACCGAGCTAACCTTTTATCGCAAGATGAGCTCTCTGCTTTGGCGGAGGGGCTCAAAGACGGCAGTCTGGAGACGGACACGGGCTTTAATACCTCGGTGCGCGTCAAAAAGCATGATCTTGCAAGCGAGAACAGTACGCTTGGGGTGAACGTCTCCTCGATCGACATGATCAATGAGCGTTTCATCCGGATGTTTAGGCTTGGACTCCTAGAGGTGTTACGCACAACGCCCAGAGTGAATCCATCGCGGGTGCAAATCTTAAAGTTCGGTGACTACTTAAAGATGCTCAAACCGCCCCTTGCGGTCAACACCATTCGTATCAGTCCACTGCGGGGCTACTCGGTTGTGATCATCGATCCCAACGTCGTCTTCAGCTCACTCGATAGCTTCTTTGGTGGCTTTGGCAAGGGTGTGGGTGAGTTGCCACCGGGTCGCTTGTTCACGGCGACCGAGACCAGGATCATTAATATCATCTTAGAAGTTTTCTTCAAGTCTTTACAAGAGGCGTGGGCCCCGGTGATGACGATTGAGTGTGAGAAGGTCAGCTCGGAGATCAATCCCCAGTTTGCCCAAATCGCTGATGAAAACGATCTCGTCGTTTTAAGTCGTTTTGAGTCTGATGCTACGTCCTCAGGCGGCAAAGGATTTATGGATTTGGTGTACCCCTACGCCACCTTAAAACCCATGCGCGAGTTGCTCAGAAACAGAGTGCAAACGGGCGACGGGGACGAAGAATCAGACAAGAAGTGGGCAGAGGATTTGGCAATTGCTGTGGGCGACGCCTACATTGATATTCAAGTATTGATGGGCAATCTAAAAACCACGTTGTATCACTTGAAAACGATGAAAGAAGGAGATTTACTCTTCTTCAAGAAACCTGAACACGCGCAACTTATTGCCAAAGGCGTACCTGCATTTGGAGTCAATATTGGAACCCGGGGCTCCAATGTTGCCGTAAGAGTTGAGGACGTTGTAGTCCCTGGACAAGATTAATAGCGGGAAAAAACCATGAACGACACCACAGAAAATCCCACTCCTGATGATGAATCAGATGAGGCACTTGACGCCGAGGCAAAGAATTCTTCGCCTGATCCCAAGGCAACACCAGAGAAACCCCCTTTAGGGCCCACTCCTGATGACTTTGAGATGAGTAACCCCGGGAACATCGATCCCGAGGTACTCCAAAACATCTCTGTCTCACTTGCTATTGAAGTTGGACGCACACAAATTAAAATCAAAGACCTAATGCGCTTGACTCAGGGTAGTGTTGTGGAGCTTGACCGCATTGCCGGTGAACCTCTCGACCTATTGGTGAACGACACCGTTGTCGCGCAAGGTGAGGTGGTGCTGGTCAATGATCGTTACGGCATTCGCTTAACGCGTGTGGTGCCGTCCAGTGACCGTTTGAAATCTTTATAAAGCAGTGGATGCTCCCCCAGGGTCTGAACATTTGAAGACCTTTGGAGCACTCATTTTTTATTCAGTCAGTTACACTGATTTTTCTTTCACAAGCCCACAAGTCCATAACGCTCTATGTTCATGAGGCTCTTTGTATGGCCGCTACCCGCACTGCTTGCGTGGAGTCTGGCTTGGGCTTGCTTTGCAGCGCTTGAATCTTTAGGGTTGACAAGTGTTTGGGCTTTCTTAGGCGCCACCCTATTCAGCGCTTTGCTCTCTAACCTAGGCACTACGCTTTGGCGTCGTTGTTTGATCGTGCTTGGGTTCCCCCTGTCCCAGTTGCTCATCAACTCTACAGTGATGAGTATGCCCCCGCTTGCTTGGCTGGGACTTGTGCTACTCATAGCGGCCGTTTATCCTTTGAACGCTTGGAGTGACGCGCCCCTTTTTCCAACCCCTTCCAAGGCTTTAGTCCAAGTACCCGAACATATCCAACTGGGTCCGAACTCAAAAATCTTAGACGCTGGATGCGGCTTGGGCGATGGACTGAGAGCACTCAGATCCGTATTCCCTCAATCTGAGTTTTCGGGTCTTGAGATGAGTTGGCCACTTCGATTTTTCAGTGCCCTGCGTTGCCCCTGGGCCAAAATCAGGCAAGGCAACATTTGGCTCGCTGATTGGAGTGAGTTTGATATGGTTTATATGTTTCAAAGACCCGAGAGCATGCCCAAAGCCGTAGAGAAAGCATCGCAAGAACTAAAACCAGGAGCTTGGCTGGTGAGCTTAGAGTTTGAAGCCAGACTCTTAAAACCCAACGCACTCGTCTACGGCTCAGACGGTAGACCAGTGTGGATGTATCAAGCCCCCTTTACTGTCCTTTGAATCAATTGCCTCATCGCTGCTACTGATTTGAGGAAGGTTCTGCAGGTTCTGCAGGTTCTGCAGGTTTTGAAGGTTTTGAATGTTTAGGAGCTACTCACCTTGACGCTTTAAATCTCTACTGAAATTTTCGTGCGGACCAATCGTTAAAAGCTTAATAATTTCTTGATCCACTTTTCGACAAGCCAATAAAACCTGTTGTTGGTCAAGGATTTACAGATCTGCGGGTACTGATCATTCCATGACAAAGGGAACTCCCCAAGGGCTTTAAGATCCTGTGCCTCGGTAGATGCTTGGTAGGTTTCATTAAGCACGGGCCCTGAGCTGCTTGAAGTCTTTTCAGGAATCGTATTTCAAACTGCCACTTACCATGTGCGGAGTACACAGCTACACACGGGTCTAGCTGCACACGGGTCTCAGGAAACTCAGTGGCAATGGCCTCAGGGAAGCCCTTGAGGCCATCCACACAGGCAATCAATATATCTTGAACGCCTCGTGGGATCCAACCATCAACAACTTATTGAGTTGCACTAATTTTGCGACCGTTAAAGTCTTGAACAGGTCTTGCATTGACTTTGAATGGGAACTTGTTAATCTGTCCTTTAGAGAGCTCAATCGGAGTCTTAAAGACGTAGTTCATCACGCCCTCGGTACACGGGGGAGTTGAGAGAGATCCTTCGTAGGTAAAGTGACCCATATCTGCTGGCAGCAATGCGCCTGGGTTGAAGACCACTTTAGGAGGCGCATATTCCTCGCCCTCTTTTTTGTCCTTCGGAGGCAAGTTTGTCCACAAGAGCTTAATAGCGGGATTTTCTTTACCCTCATTCACCAAAACAGCTAGGACCGCTAATTTGCCCTTCTTGTTTTTATGGACTAAGTGAACCACCATGGGAGAGCTTTTTCCGTCAACCTCCTCCTCACTGGGTCGGTGAAAGTGAACTTCAACCAAGTCATAAGCATCTTTGTTCACCATCAAAGTACTACCCGCTTCAGGATTGATTTGGATGGTGTGGCCAGTATTGACAATCTTTAACGCGCCTTCCTTATAGTCAGCTGTTAAAGTTTCTTTGGATTTCTCAAAAGGTCCAATGATGTTCAGCGGAGCTTGCTTCTTACCTTTTGCGCAGGTTGGGAAGTTGTCCCCCCAGTGCTCCGGTCCTGTGTCACCGTCGTAACCCCATTTGAAATCGCTTTCACTGATTTCTTTGACCGGTTTGTCTGAGGAAGCGTCTCCCTTAACAGGGACACCGTCGCGACTACAGTCCGCTAAAACACTGACCTTTTGACCTGCAGCAACGAGGGCATTTTGAGCAGCACAAACCGTTTGCAGCCTTGTGTTCCACTCAGCAAGTTCAAGCGTTTTTTGGAATGCAGCAATTGTGTTGGGATCGTTCACTCCGTTGGTAAGCATGCGAACAGCACCAAGGCCGACTTGACGATCTGCGCTGAGAGATTTCTCTTTTTTGTACAGTGCGTCTATATCCGAGAGGACCACACCATTGGCAAATGCAGACTTGAGTGCATCTAACTGGCGCTGATCTTGGGTGAGCGCAACAATCTTCTCTTTGCTCGCGTCCAACTCCTCCTGCGCTTTATCTAATGCTTCCTTGGTCTGATCCAGCTCTTCAGAGGACTGAGTCAAGTCGTCTGAAATGTGCTTCTTTCCGGTGTAATTGGTATATGCAAAAGCCGCTACAGCCACCAACACAATGGCGAGTAAGATTTCAGCGATGATGCGTAGATACTTTTTCATAGCAGTTCACATTCAGTGGTAGGGTCGTTAAATTTATTTCAGTTCACACCTGTCCAAGCAAGCCCCATTCAGAGCCCCCTAAAGGCGTTGTCTATGCAGTATCGGCTCGACTTCACAAAAGCTTTAATCACCACTTATTAATGCTTTAGAATTCAAAAAACGTTAGCAAAGTGTAGCGCCTCTTACATTCACATATAAAGCGTACAAAGAGTGACTCGCAGCCATGAAGAGGCGGTTTCTCTTGGCACCCCCAAAGCACAGGTTTGCACAGCGCTCGGGCAGGTGAATGTGACCTATCGGTGTTGCGTCAGGGGCAAATACGCGCACACCGTCTTGCCCCTCCCCCGTACCCCAGCCCGCCCAAAGATTTCCGTCCTCATCACACCTAAATCCATCAGGAGAGCCGTTGGGCGCTGCGGTGAGGAATACCCGGTCGTTGGATAAACGACCGTCTTCGCTTACATCAAACACCCTAATTCGCCTGGGCGTGGCGCCCGACTCCACCACGTAGAGGAGTCGCTCATCGGGTGAGAAGCAAAGCCCATTAGGTCGATCAACGCTTGTGCACACGGCATCAATGCGACCCGTCAGCGGGTCCACTTTGTAGATATTGGTGGGTAGCTCTTGCTCAGCGGGAGCGCCTTCATACCAACCGAGCAGCCCAAACGGGGGATCTGTAAACCAGATGGATCCATCTGATTTAACGACAATGTCGTTTGGAGAGTTGAGTTTCTTTCCCTCAAAGGAATCTGCAATAACAGTTAGCGTGCCGTCATACTCAGTGCGAGTGACCCGCCTGGAGGCGTGCTCACATGACAAAAGTCGCCCCTGTCGGTCCCGTGTGTTGCCGTTTGAGATATTGGAGTTTGCTCGGTAAACGCTCGTTGACTGCGTGCTTTCATCCCACTTCATGATTCGCTCATTGGGAAGATCGCTCCAAAGGAGGTAGCGCCCATCCCCGAACCAAACTGGCCCCTCAGACCACCTGCAACCCGTGAATAATCGCTCTACAGAGGCGTGGAAGAGCCTGTACTTTGAAAATCTAGCGTCCAAGACCTCCACTGCAGAGTCAGGATAGCGTAGTGAGGGGTTCCACGACTGGTCTTGCATTTGGGGAATTCCAAGAACGTTGGTTAAGAGAGTTAGGACAGAGAATGAGGATAGAGAGTTAAGGGGTCAAAGCTAGGGGGAAGGAATAGGATCCATTGTCCGCACGCCTAATCTTAACCTCTCACAAAAAGCGTGACCAGGGGTACGTCCCCGACCTGTCTGCTCCAGTGACCATGTATTTTGGGATCAAAAGTCGCTCCAGGCGGTAGTAAGTCGTTGGAGTAAAAATGCTCACCCTGCGAAAATATCTTGGAGGATCCGTCTTGCAGAAAAATCTGCATTTGTCCAGCGAGTATAAAGACCCACTGGGGGTGGGGGCTGACATGAAATTCACTCCTAAACCCAACAGGGCTTTGCCTGAGTTGATAGCCCCCGCTTTGCATGAGTGAAGATAAACGGGCTTGCTCGCTACCCTGATCAAGCTCTATGGTTTCTTCGCCAAATTCAGCAAAACCATTGGAATTGGTGAATAGTGTGATTTTCTTGAATTTCATATAGATTAAGTAATTGGTTGTGTTGTGATGATACTCAATATCTAAATCAAAGGGGTTCCCATTTTTTCAAAGCTACTAAGGGGGGATTGAAAGAAAAGGCGATCTTTCTCCTTTTGCCAAAGAAGCAGTTCGCACTGACCAATTAGAGAACGCAGTTGAACAAGCAAAAATCTCCTCTTCAAGCACGGCTGAGTTAGTACTAACAGATCAGATTGAATAAGCCGTGTAATGGTTGCGTAAGATAATGGTCGCGTGAAAGTTAGTACGAATCATACTTGACCCCCGTGTCTTGCTTGCAGCATTGATATTGCCTTAAAGTCTAAAGTCTAAAGCCCAAGGTCCAGGGCCCACCGCACGTATCGTTACATTACAATACGAACTCTTCAAATAACAGCCCTTGGGTATAAGCCATGCAACGCTGCAAATTCAACACGGTACTTTCATCATGAGCCGCAAAGTTTTCATTAAGACTTTTGGCTGCCAGATGAATGAATACGATTCAGACAAAATGGCCGACGTGCTTGCCCTTGACGGCGGCTACGAGAAGACGGACGATGTCAACGAAGCCGATCTGGTACTCTTCAACACCTGCTCCATTCGCGAGAAAGCCCAAGAGAAAGTTTTCTCGGACTTAGGACGTGTTAAACATTTAAAGAAAAAGGGCGTACAAATAGCCGTAGGAGGCTGCGTTGCCAGTCAAGAAGGAGCAAGCATCATTTCGCGCGCTCCTTATGTGGACGTGGTCTTTGGACCGCAAACTCTGCACCGATTGCCCGATTTACTCAAAGCCCGTGCAAAGTCCAACAAGCCGCAAGTTGATATCAGTTTTCCGGAAATAGAAAAGTTTGATCACCTCCCCCCCGCACAAACAAAGGGCGCATCTGCCTTTGTGAGCATCATGGAGGGCTGCTCCAAATACTGTAGTTACTGCGTCGTCCCCTACACCCGAGGTGAGGAGATCAACCGCCCCTTGGACGATGTGTTAACGGAAGTTGCGGGCCTAGTCGCGCAGGGCGTTAAAGAGATTAACTTCCTAGGCCAAAACGTCAACGCTTACCGCGGCGCAATGGGCAACACGAGTGAGCTCGCAGACTTTGCGTTATTGCTGGACTACACGGCAGCCATTCCAGGAATTGAGCGACTTCGCTACACCACCAGCCACCCCAATGAGTTCACGCCGCGTTTGATCAAAGCGTACGAGACCATTCCTCAACTGGTCAACCACCTTCACCTCCCAGTCCAACACGGCAGTGACAAGATTTTGATGGCCATGAAACGCGGTTACACCGCGCTTGAGTACAAAAGTACGATTCGCAAACTTCGCGCTATCAGGCCTAATCTAGCGCTGAGCTCTGACTTTATAGTTGGATTCCCTGGGGAGACGGACCAAGATTTTGATCAACTGATGAAGCTCATTACGGATACAGGTTTTGACGCCTCCTTCTCATTCATCTTCAGTCCAAGACCGGGCACACCGGCGGCAAATTTAGAGGATACAACTCCTCACGAAGTCAAGTTAAAGAGACTACAACATCTGCAAGCGACCATCGAAGAAAATATTGCCCGCATCAGCACCAGTATGCAAGGCACACAGCAACGTATTTTGGTAGAGGGTCCCTCTCGCAAAGATGCGAGTGAGTTGACGGGGCGAACGGAGTGCAACCGAGTGGTTAATTTTGCTGGAGGTCCTAATGCAAAACGGTTGATCGGTCAACTCGTAGACGTTCGGATTACTCAAACCCAGACCTATTCACTCAAAGGCGAATTGGTGATGACGGAGGATTTGGCAACAGCTGAGTAAAGACCTGGGTAGAAGTTAGCGAAATTAGAGAAATTAGAGAAGTAAAGTGTTGGCCTTCAACACTTTAATCACCGCGGCATGCCTGGGAACCCGCCCCCCATGCCACCCATCCCGCCCATACCCTTCATTCCTCCCAGGCGTTTCATCATCTTCATGAGTCCACCCCCCTTCATTTGCTTCATCATCTGTTGCATCTGCTCGAACTCTTTGAGCATACGGTTCACGTCTTGCACTTGAACACCAGCGCCACTGGCAATTCGTCGCTTGCGCGTTGCTTTGATTAACTCCGGCTTGGAGCGCTCTTTAGGCGTCATACTGTGAATGATGCCTTGCTTTCTGAGCATGTCGCGCTCAACTTTCGAGAGATCGGTACCACTGGCCTTTGCCGCAATTTGTGAGGGCATTTTCTCCATCAAACTAGCGAGTCCACCCATTTGATTCATTTGCTGAATTTGGGCTAAAAAATCGTTTAAATCGAAATCATTGCCACTCTTTAGCTTTTGTGCGAGTTTTTCTGCGGCCTCAATGTTCACATTGGACGTGACTTGCTCGACCAAGGCAACGATGTCACCCATACCCAGGATACGTCCAGCGTGACGCTCAGCGTCAAATACCTCTAAGCCGTCTATCTTCTCACTCGTGCCTGCAAACTTAAGGGGTGCACCCGTTATCTGACGCACTGAGAGTGCCGCGCCGCCTCTAGAGTCACCGTCCATCTTGGTGAGCACGATACCCGTGAGCGGCAATGCTTCGTTAAACGCTTTTGCCGTATTTGCTGCGTCTTGTCCCAGCATCGCATCAACTACAAATAAAGTCTCAACTGGGTGCACCGCTGCGTGCAAATCCTTGATCTCCTTCATCAGCGCTTCATCTATACCTAAGCGACCCGCCGTATCAATCAACAAAACGTCAAAATAGTGCCGCTTTGCATGATCAAGCGCTGCTAGTGCAATATCAATGGGCTTTTGTGAAGCGTTACTCTCAAACCACTCGGCACCGGCCTGCGCGGTAACGGTTTTAAGCTGCTCGATGGCTGCGGGGCGGTAAACGTCCGCGGAGACCGTTAAAACTTTCTTGCCCCGCTTTGTCATCAAATGTTTGGCAAGTTTTGCGGTTGTTGTTGTCTTACCCGCACCTTGCAAACCAGCCATCAAAATAACTGCAGGCGGTTGGGCCGCGAGATTGATATCTGCGACGCCCTCGCCCATCGTTGAGGCGAGCTCCTTTTGCACAATGCTCACCAAAACTTGTCCAGGCTTTAGGGAGCTGATCACTTCTTGGCCCAACGCTTTTTCTTTAACACGGGCGATGAAATCTTTAATGACTGGCAAAGCCACATCAGCCTCGATCAATGCGATTCGCACTTCTCGAAGCATATCGGCCACGTTGGACTCGGTGATACGGGCCTGTCCGCTCAGGTGTTTGACTAGACCTGATAGTTTGTCTGAGAGTAAGGTAGCCATGGGTATAGGAGCCTATTGAAATAGAGAAGTTCGCCGAGGATGGGTGTTGGAGCTGATTTTTTTGAGACCAGTACCAAGAACTTGATTTTAGCGTTGAGTTTGATTTTTAAACCAAGGACTCTTTGCAATGACCTAAAGCTGGCGCCCTAGTGGAACGCCCTAGTGGAGCGACTTAATGGAACGACCTAGTGAACCTCCCAGCGTTCAGCTCAATTACTTTGAATGACGAGGTCCGTTAGCGAGACTTTGTAGTCAGCAAGGGACGCTTTAACTTCAAAGGCCGAATCGGGTAACATCTACTCGATGAAATGTACTGACGACTGATGCCACGCACACCCAACGACCGCAATTTACTTAATTTCTCTGGGGGACCAGGCGCTTTGGCCGACTCTGTCTTACAACAGGTTCAAGCGTCAATTGATTCAGTCCCAGGGGTTGGATTGTCTATTCTAGGAATCAGTCACCGCTCCAAATGGTTCACAGACCTGGTGCTCGACACCGAGGAACGTGTTCGCTCATTGCTGGGTCTGTCCAATGAGTACCACGTACTCTTTTTGCAAGGTGGTGCAACCCAGCAATTTTCTACGGTTGCTATGGCCTTTAACACAGGCACAGTCCACCCAGCAGAGTACCTGGAAACAGGATACTGGAGTGGTAAATCCATTGAGGGGGCAACGTTCAACGAAATGGACGACAAGCCTGGGCGGAGCACTCTAGCGTCCAACATCAAAGTGGCCTGGAGTGGTCGGGACTCTCACTATACACAGTTACCGCGTAACCAAGAACTCAACCTCAGCAAGGATGCGCCCTACTTCCACTACGTCTCCAATGAAACCGTTGAAGGCCTGCAGTTTAAAGAGGTTATGGGGCTGGACTCAGTTGCGCGCATTTGCGACATGTCCTCTGATTTTTTATCCGCACCGGTGGCTGCTGATCGTTATGACCTGATCTACGCGCACGCACAAAAGAATCTGGGCCCAGCAGGTGTAACCATTGTGGTTATCAAAGACTCCATGCTTGAGCGTATCAAACCTGGACTACCGCCTTTTTTAGACTACCGCACCCATGTCCAAGCGCACTCCAACTTTAACACCCCTCCCGTTTTTGCGATCTATGTGGTCAATCTAATTACACGATGGTTGATGCACGAGGTTGGGGGACTGGCTCAAATGGAGGTGATCAACCAACAAAAAGCCAAAATCCTATACGACGCAATCGACGAGAGTCACGGTATGTACCTGAGCTCGGTAAATCCGTACGATCGCTCTCCTATGAACGTGACGTTTAAGCTCCCTAGCCAAGCGCTAGAGATGGAATTCCTGAAGCGCGCAGAGTCCCGCGGTTTCTCAGGCCTAGGCGGGCACAGATCTGTGGGCGGGGTTCGAGCCTCCCTTTACAACGGGGTCACAATAGGGGCAACTCAAAGGCTTGCAGAGTTTATGGGTGAATTTAAGGCGGAATTTCGTTCGCAATTCTAGAGCTCTCAGCCCGCGAACAAATCTTTTCGGTTCACCACCCAGCACATTGCTTGTAAACTTGGGGGCTTATGAGTTTTGACCATTTATCTACCTTTTGTTTAGTCTGCAGCCTTTTGGCTGCCCTGACCTATGCGGTTGGCGCGTTTTGGGTTGGGCGTTTGAATGAAAAACTAGGACTGTGGGTGCTGATCGCAGGGGTTGTCTTACACGCCTTCAGTATCATTAGCAGCATGGTCGGTGTAGACGGTGTCCCCCAGTTTGGATTTGCGCCCGCTTTGTCTGCAACGACTTGGTTGGTGTTGGTCATCTACACCATTGAACACTGGAAGATCCCTCAACTGCGTGTACACGGAAGCCTTGCAGCGCTTGGTGCGGGCAGTGTCGTTTTGAGTCTCGCATTCTCAGGTCACCCTTTGCACCTGCAGGCCTCCCCTTGGTTGCCACTTCACTGGATGCTGGGTATGGCCTCATATGGGCTTTTCGCTGTCGCAGTTGTGCACGCCGTGTTGATGCAACGCGCCGAGAGAAAAATGCGCCTCGCTCAAGACAATCAAACAGGTCTACCCCTTTTAACTCTAGAGCGCTTAACCTTTCGGTTTGTAAAAGCTGGGTTCGCACTCCTCACCGCGACCCTCGTAGCGGGAATCTTCTTCGCAGACGTTTTGTACGGCCCAGCCCACGCCTTGCGGTTCGACCATAAAACAGTCTTTGCATTCCTGTCATGGCTCACAACTGGCGCGCTTTTGGTAGGGCGTTGGCGCCTGGGTTGGCGCAGCACCTTGGCGTCAAGAATACTTTACGCAAGCGCTTGTCTACTTCTCCTGTCTTATGTGGGTTCGCGCTTCGTTTTAGAAGTTATTTTGGACCGTACGCTGTGAAATACTTGGTGCTCATTCTTGTTGTTTACTTTGTATATAGCTACCTGCGACGAGCTCGCTTAAAAGAACAAGCCGAAGCCTCATTCCGTTCAGGCCTAAACCCAAGCTCAGGCACAAGTGCAACGGCTCAAGTACAAAACATGATTACGTGTAGTGCCTGCGGGGTCCACTTTCCGCAAAACGATGCACACGTAGGCACCCGGGGCACTTACTGCTGCCAAGCGCACCTACTCAGTCAAGAGCCACGCTAATGCAAGTACCCGCCTCAAAACATCCGGACTCATCACTTCAAACCCGCCCCGTATGGAGCGGTGGATGGTACAAATTTGCGCACCACAGCCCATCTCCTAACTTCGGACCAAGACCAGCCGCAGGCAAGATCAGCTTGGTCGTCGTCCACTCCATTAGTTTGCCGCCGAATCAGTTTGGGGGCAACCACATAGAGGAGTTCTTTCACAACACTTTGGACCACAACGCACACCCTTACTTCAAGGGTTTAGAAGGAGTTAAAGTTTCATCGCACTTTTTAATCAAAAGACACGGCGAGTTAATCCAGTTCGTGAGTTGCTTAGACCGCGCTTGGCACGCGGGCGAGTCAAGCTTTAAGGGCCGCGCCAACTGTAACGATTACTCCATCGGTATTGAGCTTGAAGGGGCCGAGTACGACGGCACGTTTGAAGCTATTCAATATGAGGCCTTATCAAGCCTTTGCTCTAGTTTGGTCGGCGAATTCAACATCACAAATTTTGCAGGTCATGAGCACATTGCCCCGGGTCGCAAAAAAGATCCCGGAGCCGGTTTTGCGTGGAAGTTATTCCAAAGAAGTCTAGGTTTGGCCGACTCTTTTTTCCCATCACCCTGAATTACATACCTAATTACTCATTTCTACACTCTAAGGATTGGTGTTTTACCAACTCTGATCAGATTGGTAAATTCACCTAACCTTTATTTCAACAATGTCATTTTTTATGATGTGAGATCGCGCTTGGGGAGTGCGCTATGGTTAGATGAAAGATTTACTGGCTTCTTGAACCAAAATCCTTTGAAAAACCTCATATTTAGAGTGTTCTCTAGCAAGAATCAAGCATTCAAGCCCTTTGCCACAGCACTCAGATTTAAACGTTCTTTTTGGTGCGCGGGTCAATAAAAAGCTTATAAAAAATTATTTTTAATTTTTTTTGACTTTCTTACAAAACACTACCCCTAGTGTCTTGTAAACTCTACGCACCCCAGATATAGTGTAGGGTGTACAAATTTCACTCTACAGACTTTGATCAGCATTTGAATTGCAAAATATTGCAAAAATTGAAAATGCTGGTTCAGTCACTGATCATAAAAAACAAAAAAGGTGATTTAAAAAAATGCAAATAGCTTCTTCCACGGTTGGCTCAACACAAAGCAGTCTTCTCTCTGATGTGAACTTGGCCTCCATCAACTTAAGCACACCCAGCAATGGTTTGGCGCAGTACCAAATCATCCGTCGCAACGGTGCAGTAGTTCCCTTTGAGCCAAGCAAAATTGCTGTTGCCATGATGAAAGCCTTCCTAGCGGTTCACGGAACCCAGGGCGCAGCGTCCGCGAGTGTTCGCGAAACCGTTGAGGCATTGACCCAAACTGTCATGCGTGCTTTGATGCGCTCACGCCCAGGCGGGGGCACCTTTCATATAGAAGATGTCCAAGATCACGTGGAACTTGGACTGATGCGCGGTGGGCACCATGAAATTGCCCGTGCCTACGTTTTATACAGAGAGCGCAGGACCCAGGAGCGTTCTGTTCAAAAGGAAACACCCCAGCCGTCGCAGCCCGCGTTGCACGTTTTAGACGGGGGCAAGCGTGTTCCTTTGGATATGGAGCAACTCAAGGCGTTGATGGTCTCCTCTTGCGCTGGCCTGAATGCGGACGTCAGCGCCGAGCCCATTTTGGCCGAGACGCTTAGAAACCTCTACGACGGCGTACCCATGGAGGAAGTCTACAAAGCCTCCATATTGGCCTCTAGGACACTCATTGAGAAAGATCCCGACTATACCTACGCTACAGCTCGTTTGTTGATGCACACCATTGCCAAAGAGGTGTTTGGCATGGAAGTTCCTCCTGAGCAAAGGGCGGCGAAGTACGTTGATTACTTCCCCAAATTTATCCAAAAAGGCGTTGAGAATGACTTGCTCGACGAGCGTCTTTTGCACTTTGACCTCCCCCGCCTGGCTAAAGCATTAAAGTCTGAGCGCGACTTCCAGTTTGACTACTTGGGCTTGCAGACCCTTTATGACCGCTATTTCTTGCACGTTCGCAAGCAACGTATCGAGCTCCCCCAGTCCTTTTTCATGCGGGTTGCGATGGGCTTGGCGTTGGATGAGATTGACAGAGAGGCAAGAGCGATTGAGTTCTATGAAATACTTTCCTCATTTGACTTCATGTCCAGCACGCCCACTTTATTTAACAGCGGGTCCCTGCGCTCGCAGCTCTCAAGCTGCTATCTAACAACAGTACCTGATGACTTAGACGGTATCTATGAGTCGATCAAAGAAAATGCGCTCCTCTCTAAATTCGCGGGTGGGTTGGGTAACGACTGGACACGTGTGCGTGCACTGGGTTCCCATATCAAGGGCACAAACGGTGAGTCACAAGGTGTTGTACCGTTTTTGAAAGTGGTGAATGACACTGCTGTTGCGGTGAACCAAGGCGGCAAAAGAAAAGGTGCGGTTTGCACGTATTTAGAGTCTTGGCACTTGGATATCGAAGAGTTCTTGGAACTTCGCAAGAACACCGGTGACGATCGTCGCCGTACGCACGACATGAACACCGCAAATTGGATTCCTGACTTGTTCATGCGTCGCGTAATGGAGAAGGGCGAGTGGACACTGTTCTCTCCCTCTGACGTCCCTGATTTACACGATAAATTTGGTCTCGCCTTTGAAGAGGCTTATACAAAGTATGAAGCCAAAGCGCGCGCTGGTGATTTAAAGCCCAGCAAAACCGTTGCAGCCAGTGATTTGTGGAGAAAAATGCTCTCCATGCTCTTTGAGACAGGTCATCCTTGGATCACGTTCAAAGATCCTTGTAACCTCAGGTCACCCCAGCAACACGCAGGGGTTGTGCACTCCTCTAACCTGTGCACAGAGATCACCTTAAATACAAGCGACACTGAGACTGCAGTTTGTAATTTGGGTTCTGTTAATTTGGTTCACCATCTCAAAGACGGTCCAAATGGCAAAGAAATCGATCACGAGAAGCTACAAAAAACAATCACGATAGCAATGCGCATGCTGGACAATGTGATTGACATTAATTACTACGCAGTGAAAAAAGCGCGTGACTCCAATGTTCGTCACCGCCCTGTGGGGCTGGGCGTAATGGCCTTCCAAGACGCACTTTATGAGATGAGAATTCCTTACGCGTCAGATGCGGCGGTGGATTTTGCAGACAAGTCTATGGAGGCAATTTGCTACCACGCATACTGGGCCTCGACCGAGCTTGCCAAAGAGCGCGGCGCCTACTCCTCCTACAAAGGCTCTTTGTGGGACCAGGGCATATTGCCACTAGATACCTTAGATATTTTGGAGCGTGAGCGCCGCGGTTACGTTGAGATTGACCGCTCCCAGACCATGGACTGGAACGCTTTGCGCCAGAAAATAGCGAAAGACGGCATGCGCAACTCCAACTGCGTTGCAATTGCACCGACAGCGACCATCTCCAACATCATCGGGGTTGACGCCTCCATTGAGCCGTGTTTTGGAAACTTATCCGTTAAATCTAATTTATCTGGCGAGTTCACTATCATCAACTCCTACTTGGTTCGCGACTTAAAGCGTCTAGGCCTATGGGACGATGTCATGGTCATGGACTTGAAGCATTTTGATGGCTCCCTGCGCCCCATTGATAGAGTGCCTGAGAACATCAAGTCCTTGTATGCAACTGCTTTTGAAGTTGAGACCAAGTGGTTGGTTGAGGCTGCAGCGCGTCGTCAAAAGTGGATCGACCAAGCTCAGTCTTTGAATATTTACATGGCAGGTGCCTCTGGTAAGAAGTTAGACGAGACTTACAAGTTAGCATGGTTAAGAGGCCTTAAAACCACTTACTATCTCCGAACGATGAGTGCGACACACGCTGAGAAATCAACCGTTCACGGCAACAAACTCAACTCCGTATCTTCTGGCAGTGGTAGTAGTGGCGGCATGAGCGCACTTGACGCTGCAGCCCAAGCGGCGCGCGCTCAAATGGAGCAAACCACGGCTGCGACGGACATCAAGTTTTGCGGAGTCGACGACCCGACTTGCGAAGCTTGTCAATAAGCTTTTGAGAAAAAAGGGCATCAATGGGTTGAGGGGCTTGAACGTGCTAATGCGTGCAAAATTATCCCCTTAGCCCATTTCTAGCTCTTGAGAGGCGTGTCCTTAGCAACAGCGATGGGCGAACCTCTTTGGTGTTTTTTGGTATTTGAGTATTGATTTATCTTTTGGAGCTCAACGCCTTAACGTTTTGAGCACGATGCGATTTGGCAACACTCACCGGCAGCAAGCTCTCATAAATCTTTGCGATTAAAGTGCTTGCGTTCATAATCTGTTTGATGGAATTAATAATATGTTGACTTGGGAAGACGAATCTACCTCTTTAGCCCCTTCTAAATCAGTTGGGAATGCGGTACCCTTCAGTGGCATGAACGACATGAGCAACGCTCAACCTGCGCCCCTTAGAACTTTAAACGACGGGGCACCGATTCCAACGGCCCCACAAGCGTCGGCTCCAGCGCCTGCGCCTGCGAAAGATCAAGCCACGACCAGCAAACGTGTAAACGCTGCAGACAAAAGAATTATCAACGGCCAAACAGACGTCAACCAACTTGTCCCCTTCAAGTACAAATGGGCTTGGGAGAAATATCTAGCGACTTGTGCAAATCACTGGATGCCTCAAGAGGTCAATATGACCCGCGATATCGCGCTTTGGAAGGATCCAAACGGTTTGACAGACGACGAACGCAGAATCGTTAAGCGCAATTTGGGCTTCTTTGTAACGGCTGACTCACTGGCTGCAAACAACATTGTTCTAGGTACTTACCGTCACATCACAGCCCCTGAGTGCCGTCAATTTTTACTGCGTCAAGCGTTTGAAGAAGCCATTCACACCCACGCTTACCAGTACATTGTGGAGTCTTTGGGTCTGGACGAGAGCGAAATATTCAGCGCATACCAAGAGGTCCAATCTATTCGTGACAAGGATGAATTTTTGATCCCATACATCAATGCGATCATGAATCCAAACTTCAATACCGGTACGCCTGAGACTGATCAAACTTTGCTGAAGTCATTGATTGTTTTTGCTTGCTTGATGGAGGGCCTGTTCTTTTATGTAGGCTTTACACAAATTTTGGCACTGGGTCGTCAAAACAAAATGGTCGGTGCTGCCGAGCAGTATCAGTACATCCTGCGTGATGAGTCCATGCACTGCAACTTTGGTATTGATTTGATCAACCAAATTAAGCTTGAGAACCCCCACCTGTGGACCAACGAATTCAAAGCAGAGATCAAAGCTTTGTTTGAGAAAGCTGTCGAACTCGAATACCGTTACGCAGAAGACACCATGCCAAGAGGTGTGCTTGGGATGAACGCATCTATGTTCAAAGGCTACTTGCGCTATATCGCTAACCGCCGTGCAACTCAGATCGGTCTTGAGACATTATTCCCTAATGAAGAAAATCCGTTCCCATGGATGAGCGAGATGATCGATCTGAAAAAGGAACGTAACTTCTTTGAAACACGCGTGATTGAATATCAATCAGGCGGCGCGCTGTCTTGGGATTGATTGATCAAGACCGAGTACAAAACCGCGGAGCTTGCTTTTGAGCAAGCTGTACACCATCTGCCTTCGTTTGGGGACGGCCTGGCCATGAAAGACAGCAATGTTTTTGATGGGTTGCCCCCCGCACGAGGGCTTACCCCGTTCATGGTGCTGGACCCGGGTCCAACACCATGAATCGCACGTTACTCAATCCTAAGTAACGAGCGCTTGAGCCAACGATGATCTGTAAACTTGATCTAGGAGTTAGTTATGGCAACTGCAAAAAAACCGGCCAAGAAAAAGGTCGCAGCAAAAAAACCAGCGGCTAAGAAAAAGCCAGCTGTTAAAAAGACAGTAGCGAAGAAAGTTACGGCGAAAAAAGTAGCGGTTAAGAAAAAGCCAGTGGCCAAGAAGCCAGTCGCTAAGAAACCAGCTAAAAAAGTTGTAGCTAAAAAGGCGGTAGCGAAGAAAAAAGTTGCGGTTAAAAAGCCAGCAGCCAAGAAAAAGGTAGTCGCCAAAAAGGCAGTGGCAAAAAAAGTAGTTGCGAAGAAAAAAGTCGCTGCTAAAAAGCCTGTAGCTAAAAAAGTAGTTGCCAAAAAGGCGCCTGCTAAAAAAGCAACCGCTAAAAAGGCAGCACCTAAGAAAGTAATCGCTAAAAAGCCTGCAGCTCCGAAAAAAGCTGTCGTGAAGAAAGCGGCCGCTCACAAGCCAGCAAGCACTAAAGCGCATCACAGCGCAGAGCACCATGCTCCTGCTCACCACGCCCCCGCACACCAGGTCACCACGCATTTGAGTCATCAAAACAATGCGCAAACGACACTGAACCCACAAGCGGCCTGGCCCTTCCCTATTGCTAGCAAGCCTTAATCAAGCTCTGCCCTAGCACTTAAACCCGACTGCTGCAAAGCGTCGGGTTTTTTCATGGGACGTAGGAACTAGGACTTAGGAGGTAATGCGTAGAGCTTAAATCTCCTAGCCCCAACTAACACTTCTATTTTTGAAGCGTATAGTTTTGTGGACCTCTACTTGCAATCTTAATTGCGCCCACCTTATTGCCTAGATCAGCACATTTCTCAAGTGACCAGCCCTGCTCTAGTCCAAAGAGGAGTGCCCCGCGCCATGCATCTCCGCAGCCTGTTGGATCAACGATCTCAGTGGCCTTGACAGGGGGTACCCAGGTTTTCTCACCCGACTGCCAAACCTCACAACCCTCACCCCCTAGCGTTACGATGAGGCCTTGGACTTGTTTGGAGATTTCTGCAAAATCCCAACCCGTTCTCTCTGTGAGCATCTTACCCTCGTAATCATTCACAGTTACCCAGGTGGATTGGCCAATCATCTTGGAGAGTTCGACTCCGTCAAACATAGGAAGCCCTTGACCGGGATCGAAAACAAATGGGATTCCCGCGTGAGCGAGTTGATCGGCGTGCTCGAGCATGGCGCTGCGCCCATCGGGGGATACGATAGCTAGTTTGATATCCGAGCGTTTCTCAACCTTGGTGTTATGAGCAAAGCTCATCGCTCCTGGGTGAAACGCCGTGATTTGGTTGTTATCGCGGTCAGTCATGATCATCGCCTGAGCGGTCATTGAGTTGTCCACCGTTTTCACAAACTCGAGTGAAATGTCTAAAGCCTTCAAACGCGCCAAATACTCACCCCCGTCTGTGCCAAGCGTTGCCATCGGAAGCGGTGTACCGCCCAGTAACTTGAGAGCGTAGGCAATGTTTCCTGCACATCCACCGTAATCTCTTCTCAACTGGGGCACTAAGAATGAGACATTCAAGATATGGAGTTGATCGGGGAGGATTTGTTCAGCAAATCGGCCCTCAAAACTCATAATGGTGTCAAAGGCTAAGGAGCCACAAATTAGTGCTGACATGTTTTAAATTTCCTGTGGTGGGTTAAGTGGGTTGGATGTAAAAAATTAACCATTCCCTATTATCTCAGGGAGTCGTTAACTTCTTGAGAGGGGTATTTTTAAATTGCGTTAGTTCATTCGATTAATTCGAAGGGGGGGGGAGCCAGTAGCAAAAATATGTAAGTATCCATATCCTATGGGTAGAAGAAATCAAGTTTGTATCCGGCTACATTTTTAGCAATGGACGCATCAACAAAGACATTGAATGAAATGATCAAGTCTTTATCTGCTGCGATCGCTTCTTGTACCTCAAGCTCACGCACAGAGAATACCTTTCTCACCAAAACATTCTCATCCGCTCCAACCAGAACCAACTCCAGCCAAGGTGTTTTGACAGCGTAATCTTGGTGATTTTTAAGCCTGAGCTTGACACGGTAACTCTCGTCCGAGTTCAGCTTAAAACTACTGGATTCAATTTTCAAACTCTCTGGCTCGATGGGCCATCCAAGTTGCACACCGAACGCGTTACAAACGCTTTGCATCATAAGGTGTGACTGGGCACTAAACGCGCCTATGACCTCCTTTTGGGTCCAAAGAATTTGACCAAACGCAACTAGTATCAATAGTGTCACAAAAAACACTTTTGGTATGGACGTAGGGTTGTCATTCTCGCCCGGGGAGACTTCACTACTCGCGTTCACTGCAAGCTGAGCTGTCCCAGAACCTTGTTCATGTGTTGACTCCAAATGAGAGGAGTTCGAATGAGGTGCACCTGGACTCGAATCCGATGAGAGCCCAAGCGGCGCACCAGACAGTGCTTTTGATTCCAAGGGGGTGATTGAGGAGCTTGCGGGGCCTGGGGTACTGGATGCGTTCGGTCCGCTGGGTGCATTTGAACTCTCATCCAAAGCTTCGTGTAATGCCTGTAAATCTGAATGAAGTTGCTCAATCCTAGTTTTGATCTTTCTCTCAGAATTGGGCACTGCTTGCTCAGAGTCATAACCAAAGGGCGAACGCTTAGGTCGATCCACCACTCGTTCAAACAAATGCTGATCAGCCTCAAAAAGAGTTGCACACTTCCCGCACCTCACCCAACCATGGGCGAGCCGAAGTTGCGCAGCTTCAAAAGCAAACGCAGTTTCGCACTGTGGACAGCGGGTGATGAGTTGCATCATGTGAACAGTAAGGGGGGGAAGAGTGAATCGTTTTTACTTTTATACAGCCAAAGAACTGCTAAACAAAATCAGAACTCAATATTAGCACCTGGTAATAGCACCTGGTTATAGCACCTGGTATTGGCACCTGCGATTGGCACTTGCGAGTTAATGGCTCACGGCTGCAAGAGAATTTAACCAGCGCTTTTAGCACTCATCAGTATCCACCCGTCTAGGGAGTCGGCAACACTGAGTTTGCAGTAAGGGGCGTAGGCGTCCATAAGCTCCTGTGCTTGTCTCTCTAAGATGCCCGCCAACACAAGAGATCCACCTGGCTTCATATGCCCCGCTAAAAGGGGTGCTAACACTTTGAGGGGTGAGGCCAATATGTTGGCAAGGACCGTTTCGTAAGTGCCACTCGCAGCGTCTGGTAAGCCCGCCTGAATTTGTCCCTCTAATTGATTAGCACGGGCGTTCTCAATCGTTGAACTCACAGCCGCAACGTCAATGTCAACCGCGTCCACAACCTTTGCACCAAAGAGGGCTGCACCCATAGCCAAAATCCCTGAGCCGCATCCGTAGTCTAGAACTCGTTGCTCGCTAGGTGGATGAGTTGAGATCCACTTTAAACACATTTTTGTCGTCGGGTGTGTGCCTGTTCCAAACGCCAAACCCGGATCAAGACGCAGCACCTGACTCGCACCACTCGGTAATTCGTGCCATGTTGGAACGATCCAAAACTCGGGTGTGATTTGCACTGGATCAAACTGTGACTGCGTAAGTCTCACCCAGTCTTGATCTGGGACGGGACGCACTTTAGAGACACTTAGGTGCTCAGCCCACTCCTCCTGCTCCAGCAACCAATTGCCGACCTCGAGCGCACTGGACTCATCAGCAAACAACGCCACAACAATAGAGCGAGCCCAGCCTAGTTGAGGGGGCGGGGGCATTCCGGGCTCGCCGTAGAGGGCGCGTTCTTGGTCCGTTAAGGCGTCAGCGTCCTCAACGCTCACACTCAGTGCACCAATCTCCATGAGCGTATCGCTGAGGAGGTCGACGCCCTCTTGGGCCACTTGAAGGCAAAGCTCAAACATCGTTAACGCTTGTGATTAGAGAGCCACTCTTCTAGATAATGAATATTGGTTCCGCCCGTGATAAATTTGGCATCATTCATGATTTCACGGTGAAGTGCGATGTTGGTTTGAATACCCTCAACTACGGATTCTGACAAAGCAGTGCGCATGCGTGCAAGGGCTTGGTCTCTGGTGTCCCCGTACACGATTAATTTACCAATCATCGAATCGTAGTTAGGAGGCACGAAGTAATTGGTATAGGCATGTGAATCCACTCTCACGCCTGGTCCGCCCGCTGCGTGCCACATCGTGATGCGACCTGGGGAGGGGGTGAATTTAAAAGGATCCTCTGCATTGATTCTGCACTCTATCGCATGACCCTTGATAGTAATTTGCTTTTGGGTAAAAGGCAGTTTCTCACCGGCTGCAACTTGAATCTGGGTCTTCACGATATCAACACCTGTGATGAACTCGGTGACAGGATGCTCGACCTGCACCCTCGTGTTCATCTCTATAAAGTAGAACTCACCGTTTTCGTACAAGAACTCAAAAGTTCCGGCCCCTCTGTACCCAATTCTTTTACAGGCTGCGACGCAGCGCTCGCCGACCTTCTCTATGAGTTTCCTGGGAATACCCGGCGCAGGCGCCTCTTCAATGACTTTTTGATGGCGTCTTTGCATAGAGCAATCGCGCTCACCCAAATAAACTGCATTCTTGTATTGATCAGCCAGGATCTGAATCTCGACGTGGCGAGGATTTTGGAGAAACTTCTCCATGTACACGGCTGGGTTACCAAAGGCGGCACCCGCCTCTGCTTTTGTAGTTTGCACAGCGTGGATCAAGGCTGCTTCTGTGTTGACAACACGCATGCCTCGTCCGCCGCCCCCGCCCGCGGCCTTGATGATGACGGGATAGCCAATCGTTTTGGCAATGCGTTTCATCTCCGCAGGGTTGTCAGGCAACTCGCCGTCAGAGCCGGGCACACAGGGCACACCGGCTTTGATCATGGCTTGTTTGGCAGAGACTTTGTCTCCCATCATGCGGATGGACTCCGGAGTAGGTCCAATGAATTTAAAACCGCTTTTCTCAACACGCTCTGCAAAATCCGCGTTCTCACTCAAAAAGCCGTACCCGGGGTGGATAGCCTCTGCGTCCGTGACCTCAGCTGCGGAGATGATGGCAGGCATGTTCAAGTAACTAAGCGCTGAGGGGGCAGGACCTATGCAAACGGCCTCCTCAGCCAATTTGACATACTTAGCCTCTTTGTCAGCTTCAGAGTAAACAATCACACCTCGCACACCAAGTTCTTTACAAGCTCTTTGAATGCGAAGCGCAATTTCACCGCGGTTGGCGATCAGAATTTTTTTAAACATACAACGCGTAGTACTCGGATGACTGGATTGAGCTGAGGATTATTCGTTTGACTGGAGTCACTCGATCACAAAAATGGACTGACCGTACTCAACCGCCTGGCCGTCTTTAACGAGTATTTGGGTCACAGTGCCGGAGTGATCTGCCTCGATCTCATTGAGTATTTTCATAGCCTCAATGATACAAATAGTCTCGCCTTGCTTGACCACAGAACCCACCTCAACAAAGGGCACACCCCCAGGTGTTGAGGATCTGTAAAAAGTTCCGACCATCGGGGATTTAGCGACGTGACCTGCAGTTGCAGGGCTGGCGTTTGCGCCGGCTTCAGCCGTTGCCGCCTCAGAACCTGTATGGGCGGCCCCATTGCCGTCATGACTCGGTCCACTCTCAAGCATTTGCGCACTGGGGTGAGCCGCGTCAAAAGGCGCATTTTGATAGGAGGGATTGCCACGTTGGGGTTGAGCTGTATAAACAACCCCGGCTTGCGGTCCTTCGCTCTTAACGATTCGAACCTTGCCCTCGGCTTCAGTAATTTCAAGTTCTGAGATGTTGGACTCGGATACCAAGTCAATCAGTGTCTTGAGCTTTCTTAAATCCATAACATTTAGCTTATTTCGTGGAAGAGGTAGTATTTTCTACTATTTTTCACTCAAAAGCCAGCATACTGCCGATTTTTAGATTTTCACACAAGCGAAGTGAGCTCTTCTGCCTTTAACTTACCTATTTTCTTAAACAAAACATGCCCATTTGCATCCAAAATGATCGTAAAAGGCAAAGCGCCTGATTCATTACCCAAGGCCTGACTCAGCTCAGTACCCCCTAAACCCGCTAAAACGACGGGGTAACTGACTGGAGTTTGAGATAGAAAGGCTTTGACACGACTGGGCTGATCTATGGCCAACCCAACAACTTGCCAGCCGTTAGCCTTATTTTCTTTATAAAAGCGATCAATTAGAGGCATTTCCTCAACACAGGGCCCGCACCATGTTGCCCAAAAGTTTACGATAAGGGGATGCCCCTTGAACTGATTCCAATCCACATCATCCCCGTTGGGATGCTGATAACTGGAACCCCACAGTCTTTGCAGATTTTGTGCGCTCGGGGTTGAGGGCTCGTGCTTAAACCATGAGAACAGTCCCCCGGCTACCAAACCACCCACGGCTCCCAAGCCAAGAATCCAACGCCGCTTTGTTTGCAAGTTCTCACCCTCCGCAGGCGCGTTCAAGGAGGGGTCTGGCGTAGGTGTTTTAGACACTTCAGATTTATCAAGGGTTGGTTGCATCAAGCGATTGTAGGGGGGAGCACTTAAGCTATGTGGGTAACGTTTATGGAATCCTTACTTAAGAATTGCCTTTTGGCATCGAGCGACTTTGCTGAAGAAGCTCACTCAGCGCTTTCAAGGAGCCGATGGGGGACTTTGGAAACTGCAGGGACTGCAAAGACTGGAGCTCTTGGTGCACAAAAGTTAAGCCTTGCTCACCCAATCCTTCGGGAGAATCTGGTGCTTCGGATGCAAACCGGGGCTTCTCCCTTGACTTGCCACCCACCACCAACGCACCTCTTAGATCATCGTGATCGTAGATCACAAGGTGCAAGCCAA
This sequence comes from uncultured Burkholderiales bacterium, assembly GCA_903949285.1. Lineage (GTDB taxonomy): Bacteria > Pseudomonadota > Gammaproteobacteria > Burkholderiales > Burkholderiaceae_C > Limnohabitans. The sequence continues at coordinate 11,665 of CAJAYT010000121.1, read as the reverse complement.
CCTCTTCTTTTAGACCTTCGCAGTAAACGCTCAGACTTAAAGCGTCGACCTCCTCACCCCGAAATCCGTTGAGCACCCTCACCTCAAAGTCGACTCCTTTGTTAATCAGTTCAATCTCAGCTTCCTTTGAGTCGTCGCAAAAGAGTTGGATATAAATATCGTTCAACCGGGTTGCTGTACCCCTCCAAACCGCGCCGCTCAAATGCGGCCTAAAGGCCTCTAGCCTTTGCATCCAAAGGAGCGCGGTCTCTCTGAGTGCCCATAACTCAATGGGTTGTGTATCTGCACAAAATATTCGCAAATACTCAATCACCTCTTCTTCAACCAAATCATTGGAGGGCATTGCGGATTGATTGGCGCTCACACCAAGCTCCTTGGAGGCACGTCGCTTGGCAGCGCCGTAGTCAAGCCCCTCCTCCACAATCCAACGGGCGGCCTGTGCTGCAATTTCTTTACTTAATTCATCCATGGACCCATTGTGCAATGAAAACACATCTCTGGGGACAAAGAAAGTGAGGGTGCAGCCCGTCCCTAGGCAAGAGCCCCTACAATTTAGAGATGCATATACACATTCTCGGCATTTGCGGCACCTTCATGGGAGGCCTAGCAGCACTCGCTCGCCAAGCGGGGCATAAAGTCACAGGCTGTGACGCATCCGTTTACCCACCCATGAGCGATCAACTCCAGTCGCTTGGTATAGAGTTGATTGAGGGCTACAGCTCTGATCAAATCAATCTGAGGCCCGATATGTGGGTGATTGGAAACGTTGTCTCAAGAGTGCATCTAGATCCCAATACGCCTAAATTCCCTTTGATGGAAGCCATACTAGAGTTGGGGCTACCCTACACCAGCGGCCCTCAGTGGTTGAGCGAGCATATTTTGCACAGCCCCTCTAACCCACATCATGTGATCGCAGTGGCTGGCACACACGGCAAAACCACGACCACCGCCATGCTGACCTGGATACTGGAGTGTGCGGGCCTGAGTCCTGGATTTTTAGTGGGAGGGGTGCCGCTTAACTTTAATATATCTGCTCGCTTGGGCGCGCCTGGTGAGCGCGAACGCGCTCCTTTTGTGATTGAAGCGGATGAGTACGATACAGCGTTTTTTGACAAGCGCAGTAAATTTGTGCACTACAAACCAAGAACTGCAATTTTGAATAATCTTGAATTTGACCATGCGGATATTTTTGAAAACCTAGCCGCAATTGAACGTCAGTTCCACCACCTTGTGCGCACCGTGCCCCGCTCTGGTGAGATAGTTGTGAACGCGGACGCACCAAGTCTTGAACGCGTTCTAAGCCAAGGCGTTTGGAGCGGCGTATCTCACTTCGGTGCGCATGCAAACGCCAACTGGCAAGCAAGCGGGCCAGCTCACTCGTTTGATGTGATTCATAACTCGCGTGTCGTCGCAAAAGTAGATTGGTCTTTAACGGGTGTACACAACCAAATGAATGCACTGGCCAGCATCGCAGCAGCCGCGCACCTGGGTGTCGCCCCTGATGTTGCAGCGGCGGCGCTAGGCAGCTTTACGAGCGTTAAGCGAAGGATGGAGATCAAGGGTGTTGTCACTGGATCTGCAGGCTCTTCAAGATCTGCAGGTTCTACAGACTCAGCAAGCGCCATCACCGTTTACGATGATTTTGCTCACCACCCAACAGCCATTGAGACCACTCTGGATGGACTGCGTAAGAAGGTAGGTCCCAACGCACGGATTCTTGCCGTCTTTGAAGCACGCTCGAACACAATGAAACTAGGTTCGATGAATTCTCTCTTACCTCGCAGCTTAGCGAGCGCAGACCTGTCCTTTTGCCACTCACAGGGACTGGACTGGAGTCCCATCGAAGTCTTGGCGCCACTGGGCTCTAAAGCGGTTGTTACGCAAAGCTTAGAGAGCTTGGTAGAGGCAGTCACGCGTGAGGCTAGACCCGGGGATCATATCTTGTGCATGAGCAACGGATCTTTTGGTGGGATTCATGAGAAGTTACTCAAAAGTCTCGCCCAAAAATAATCCGTTGTTTACAAATCAAGCACTCGATGTTAGCTAAATAAGGCTTACGCTCAGATGCTGTCAGAGTGCGCGACGCGCCAGCACTGCCTTAGAGAGCAGCTCCAGCACCGACACTGAATCCTCCCATTTGATACACGCATCCGTAATGCTTTGACCGAACTGAAGTTGATCGACACGGTCTTTACCGGGGGTGAATTTTTGAGCGCCCTCATTCAAATGACTCTCAACCATCAGGCCAAAAATCTCTTTGGATCCGCCGCTTATTTGGGACGCGATATCTTTGGCAACCTCGATTTGTTTGATGTGTTGTTTACTGCTGTTGGCGTGCGAGCAGTCCACCATGAGGCTGGGCGTGAGCTTAGATTGAACCAACTCTTTGCATGCAGCGTCCACACTTGGTTTGTCATAGTTGGGAGCTTTACCGCCTCTCAAAATCACATGGCAATCGGGGTTGCCCTGAGTCTGAACGATAGCGACTTGGCCGTTTTTATGGACAGACAAAAAGTTGTGCCCCCTAGAGGCTGCTTGAATCGCATCGGTTGCAATTTTGATATTGCCATCTGTTCCGTTTTTAAAACCAATCGGAGCCGATAGGCCAGAGGCCAATTCGCGGTGAACCTGACTCTCTGTGGTTCTCGCACCTATGGCACCCCAACTGATCAAGTCCCCGATGTACTGGGGAGAGATCACATCCAAGAACTCACTTCCTGCGGGTAGTCCAAGTCGGTTGATCTCGATCAGCAGTTGTCTGGCGATACGAAGGCCCTCATCGATTTTGAAGCTCTCATCCAAATAGGGATCATTGATCAAGCCCTTCCACCCAACGGTGGTTCTGGGTTTTTCGAAATAAACGCGCATCACAATCTCTAACGTGCCTTTAAAGCGCTCACGCTCAGCAGCCAGTCGCCTCGCGTACTCAAGTGCCGCTGCAGGATCGTGAATGGAGCAAGGTCCCATGATGACGAGCAAACGGTCATCGCGCCCGTGCATGATCCCTGAGATACTGCGCCGTGTGTTCGTGATCAGCTCCTCCACAGGCGTGCCTGATATGGGGAAAAAGCGTATCAAATGCTCAGGGGGCGGTAAGACCGTAATGTCTTTGATCCTCTCGTCATCGGTATGGCTGGTCTTATCGATGGGGTAAGGATGAGCGTGAGGATGAACCAAAGCATGACTGCCAGGAGCAAATGGCTGCGCCGAATTTGTAGGGTTAGGAGTCGTCATTGCTTTTGTACCTTTAAGTTGAACGGGGCTGATTTTGGTATTGAATGTGGGCAAAAAAAAACCGCCTTTGGGGGCGGTCGTTTAGGAGTTCAAAGTGTTGGGGACTTTTAAACCTCTCGACCGCTACTTGAGCGTGAGAAATAAAAATACCCAAAAAAGAACTTTGAACTTTGCATATCTAAAACTGTACCACAATTTTGAGACCTTATTGAAACGCGAGTTGAGGCCCTGATTTCGAGTGTTTCATCTAGCTTCAAGCGGTCCCACCTACCGTCAAGCCGTCGATGCGAAGTGTCGGTTGGCCTACGCCGACAGGAACACTTTGTCCCTCCTTGCCGCAGGTGCCCACTCCGCTGTCAAGCGCCATGTCTGAGCCAATCAAGCTAACACGGGTGAGCGCATCGGGCCCGTTTCCAACAAGCGTTGCGCCCTTGATCGGATAGATTAATTTGCCGTTCTCAACCCACCAAGCCTGGCTGGCGGAGAACACGAACTTGCCAGACGTGATGTCGACTTGTCCGCCGCCAAAGTTACTGGCATAAACGCCTTTTTTAACACTTGCAATGATCTCCTCGGGTGACTTATCCCCGGCGAGCATATAAGTGTTGGTCATCCGTGGCATTGGGACATGTGCATAACTCTCCCTGCGACCGTTACCCGTTGGAGCTACGCCCATGAGTCTGGCGTTCATGTTGTCTTGGATGTATCCTTTGAGAATACCGTCTTCGATCAACACATTGCGCTGGGTGGTGTTTCCCTCATCGTCCACATTCAACGAGCCTCTGCGGTCTGAGAGGGTGCCGTCGTCCAGGACTGTGACCCCTTTGGAGGCCACGCGTTGACCAATACGCCCTGCAAAAGCGCTGGAGCCTTTGCGGTTAAAGTCCCCCTCTAAGCCGTGCCCAATGGCTTCGTGCAATAAAATTCCAGGCCACCCAGAACCAAGCACCACAGTCATCTCGCCTGCTGGGGCGGCCTGGGCCTCCAAATTAGTGAGCGCTGCTTGAACGGCTTCATTCACATACTTCTCAAGCATCGCTTGATCAAAGTAGGCCAAACCAAAGCGTCCACCCCCGCCTGAGGAGCCCACTTCACGGCGAGTACCTTGCTCGGCAATGACCGATAAACTCAAACGCACCAAAGGTCTCACATCGGCTGCGAGTAGCCCATCAGCTCTGGCGATCATGACAACATCGTATTCGCTGGCCAGTCCTGCCATGACTTGAACAATACGGGGATCTTTGGCGCGCGCCATTTGTTCAATTCGCTCTAAGAGCTTTACCTTCTCTGCGCTACCCAAGCTTGCAATGGGATCTTGGTCTAAGTAAAGACTGCGTGTAGCGGGGATGCTTTGCTTGGGGATTTGAACACTTCTTTGCTCACCGGCCTGCGCAATTGTTCGCACCGTATTGGCCGCGTCTAAGAGCGCGTGCATGGAGATATCGTCAGAGTAAGCAAAGGCAGTCTTCTCCCCGCTCACCGCTCTCACCCCAACTCCTTGGTCAATACTAAAGGAGCCCGTCTTCACGATACCCTCCTCCAGACTCCAACCCTCTGAGCGGGTGTACTGAAAATACAGATCCGCATCATCAATTCGGTGAGCGCGGATCTGTGCAAGTGCTTTGCTCAGGTGCGATTCATCCAAACCGTAGGGGTCTAGCAATAATTGACGGGCTATAGATAGGCGTTCTAGGGTGGGTTCTCTTGAGATCATGATGTCATTGTAATAAGCTAATAGATCCGTTGGAAAATCCGGGGCTTTGGTGCTTCACAGGGGCCAGGTCAAATAGACTTCACCCGCTCAAGCAAACACGCTCCAAAGCGGCGGGGAACACTAAGCTTTAAAGTTTCTCAAGTGGGCCAACATCGCTGCATCATCACAGTGCGCTAGTCCACTGGCGCTTGCGTCCTTAAAGGTTTGAACAGCGCTCGCGCCCAGGGGACCACTGTAGCCCGCCTCTTGCCCCATCTCAAGCGCCATGCGGGTATCTTTCTCTAAAAGAGTCATATGCGCTAAGGGGGGTAGCTCACGCGGATCCCCTCCAATGGCTCGCCTCATCCGGTCAGAGCCCGCCCAACTTTGCCCACTCGAGGACTCGATGACGTTTAAGGTGGTATTTAAATCCAGCCCTATTTTCTCAGCCATTGATAAGAGCTCGGCGCTGGCGACCAAATTAATGCCGGCTAAGAGATTATTGATGAGTTTGGTCTTCGCACCGTCCCCAACCCGTTCACTGATAAAGAAGACCGGATCTGCCATGGCGCTGAGCAAAGGCAGATGGTTGTTCCAAAGGGGTTTGGGGCACGCAGTCATCAAACTCATTCGTCCTTGTTGCGCGCGAGCGGGCCCACCAGACATAGGCGCGTCGATCACACCCACACCTTGTTGGTTCAACAAATCAGCAAATCCGATCACATCCTTTGGGGCAATGGTTGGACAAAGCATCACAGTGTGCTCAGCACCCAATTGAGACAACAAGCTTGGAGCACTCGGGCTCGGCTTGGTTAATACGGCTTCTACTTGGGGAGCATCAACGACAGCAATAATCAGGGTTTGACAAGTACGCGCCAGCTCAGAGGGTACATTTACCACGTGGGCACCTAGGCTCGCCAGCTGCTCAGTTTTAGCGCGGTCTATATCGTGCACATAAACGCGCCAACCTTTGCTCAGTAAATTTTGTGCAATTCCGCCGCCCATATTGCCAACGCCAATGATGCCAACGCTAACTGAGCGCTCAGCAGCGATTCCCTCATCTGCACCCACTTCAGGCGCAGATGACTGGGATATTGAAGATGCCGTGGATGCCGTGGATGCCGTGGATGACGAGGATGACATCGATGCTGAAGTGGCTGAAGTGGCTGAGGTGGCTGAGGCCGCTGAAATTTGATCAGCTTGAGAGCTTGCCATCAAGATTGAACCAATTGCTTGGCTTTTGCAACGGACATCAATATCCCGATCCCAAAGCCAAGGGTAACCATGGCTGTGCCCCCGTAACTAATGAAGGGCAAAGGGACGCCCACGACTGGCAATATGCCGCTGACCATTCCCATGTTCACAAAAGCATAGGTAAAGAAAATCAGCGTAATGCTGCCCGCCAGCAAACGGGCAAATAAAGTAGGCCCTTGCTGCGCGATGGTTAGTCCGCGAAGGACTAAGAATATGAAACCGCCAATCAGTAGCAAATTCCCAAAGAGTCCGAACTCTTCTGAATAAGCAGCGAACACAAAGTCCGTTGTGCTCTCTGGGATAAAGTCCAGGTGCGCCTGCGTGCCCTGGCCAAAGCCCTTACCCCAAAACCCACCAGAACCAATGGCGATCATGCCTTGGATAATGTGAAAACCCTTCCCCAGCGGATCTCGACCGGGGTCCAAGAGCGTGCAAATACGCTGCTGCTGATAATCATGAAGAAGCGGCCAATGAAAACCTTCTGCACAAAGAGTCGGCTCAAACACCACCAATAGCGTCACGCTCACCAGCCCAATCAATACGGGGGGCACGATCAACCACCAACTAAGTCCTGCAAAGAAGATGACAAAAAGCCCCGCCGACAAAACCAGTATGGCTGTCCCCAAATCGGGCTGGCGAATGATCAGCGCTACGGGCACAAAAAGCAGTACGCTTGCGACCAGGAAATCCAAAGGTCTTAGTTGACCCTCTCGCTTTTGAAACCACCAAGACAGGGCAAGCGGCATAGCAATCTTCAATATCTCACTAGGCTGAATGACCACTCCAATGTTAAGCCAGCGCTGAGCCCCTTTTTTGGTGAGTCCAAATAGCGCAACCGCTACGAGTAACGCAAGTCCAACCGTGTAGAGCGGCATCGCAAAAGTCATCAATCTTTGTGGCGGGATTTGAGCAACGCAGAACATAATGATGGCAGCAAGCGCCATGTTACGCAGTTGATCCCAAAAGCGTTGTCCGTCCCCGTATCCTGAGGAATACATCGTCAAGAGTCCCGCAACAGCCAAAATACCCACAGCCAATGCCAAAGGGCCATCAAAGCCCTTTAAAAGAGGGGACAGTCGGTAATAAACGTTGGGTCGGTTGAATACGGTTGTCATAAAAATACAATGTCTATCATCAGACTAAAGCCTTAGGGCTAGTCATTTATAAAGAATTATCGCTCATATGGGTTTGATTTGATCTGACATCTCTTCCTTTCCCTAAAACACCCTTCAAGGCTCCAGACCTCCAATGCTTAAGCGACTTATATACCTCCACGGATTTCGCTCCTCACCCCACTCCTACAAAGCGCAGTACCTGGCCAACATCTTTAGGACTCGCTACCAAGACGTTCAGTGGGTTTGCCCGCAGTTACCGCCCTCTCCTGCTGGGGCAGCGCGTCTTATGCTTGAATTAACCAAGGAATGGGAACCAGAGTCCAGCGCAGTTGTTGGCTCCTCACTGGGCGGCTTTTACGCCGCTTGGCTAGCCAATGAGGCGGGATTTAGATGTGCTTTGATCAACCCAGCGACAGATCCGGCAAGCGACCTGAAGCACTACATCGGCCAACAAACGACCTGGCAAAACCCAAGTAAATCTTTTTACTTTAAAGAAGAGTATTTGGATGAGTTAAAAAAGCTCTACCCAACAGCGCAGTCCAAAGCAAGCATCCCAAAGCTTTTGATGGCCTGCACAGGAGACGAAGTCCTTGACTGGAGGGCGATGGTTGCAACTCACGCCAATGCAACGCAGCACATTGTTGAGGGCTCAGACCACGCGATGTCCGATTTTGACCAACACGTAAGCGTATTGCTCGACTTTTTGGGGCTCTAAGCCAACGCACTCTATACAACCATGGGACAATGCACGGATGTATGCATTATTTGAAGATTCAGGCAAATTACACTCGGGACGCATTTTGTCCCAGGCACAGGCTTCTGCGCAAATTGAGCTAGATACGGGCAAACGACTTAAGGTCAAAGACGCTGCAGTACTGCTCAAATTTGAGAGCCCCGAGCCCTCCGTTTTACTGAGTCAGGCCAACAGCACAGCAAAAGAAGTTGATCTTCAAATTGCCTGGGAATTCGCACCCAGCGAAGAGTTCAGTTTTCAAGACCTGAGCATTGAATACTTCAGCGCGACGCCCTCCCTCAGCGAACAAGTGGCAATGCTATTAACGCTGCAAGGCGCGCCCCATTACTTTAGACGTGCTGGCAAGGGAAGATTTAAGAAAGCGAGTGCCGAAGTCATCGAGCAAGCGCTGGTTGCAATTGAGCGAAAAAAAGAAGCTGCAGCGCAACTAGATGCCTGGGCCACGCAACTTGCCAGCGGCGTGTGTCCGCAGCCGGTTTTGCAAGATATTTACAAAATCTTATTTAAGCCTGACAAAAACTCCGCAGCTTACAAATGTCTTGTTGAGGCCGCTAAAAGATCTCAAGCCCCGGCCATTGAGGTACTCAAAAGGGCAGGTGCTATCGCCTCCGCTTATGAGTTTCATTGGCAGCGGTTTTTGTTTGATCACTTCCCCAAAGGAATTGCGTTCCCAACCCAAACGCCAGAGCCCGAGCCTGCGCACATAAAGTCTCTAACAGAGAGTCTCCCGCTGTCAGTGGCCAAGGCATATTCCATCGACGATTCACATACTACTGAGATTGACGACGCACTATCAGTGCAGGGACTGGGGACTGAGTCAGTGACCGTAGGGGTTCACATAGCCGCACCGGCGCTTTGGATCAAAACTCAAGATCCAGTGGATCTTATTGCAAGAGCTCGTCTGTCAACGGTGTATATGCCAGGGGCCAAAATCACCATGCTCCCTAAATCTATTATTGAGCATTTCACACTAACAGAAGGTCGCGCGTGTCCTGCACTCTCCTTGTACGTCACCTTTGACGCTAAAACACTCACTGTTCTGAACACTCAAACCAAAGTCGAGCGGGTCTACATAGAGCGCAATCTGAGACATGACCAACTAGACCAAATTGTGACCACTCAGTGGTTGAACGCTGAGCCGACGAATGCGGGTGGCGAAGAGGATGAACAAGCCGCTTACTTGCCCAAAGCTGAATTGTCTTTTTTACACCGCTTAGCACTTCATCTGAAAGCAGCACGTGAAGTGGTGAGGGGCAAGCCAGAGAACTTTAACAGGCCTGACTTTAATTTCCTGATTGATCGCAGTGACGAGGATTTAAACACTGGCGCGGCGTTAAAGGGCGATGAGCCCGTTCGTTTAGTGCCACGTCACAGAGGCGCACCGCTTGATTTAATTGTTGCTGAGGCAATGATTTTGGCAAACAGCACTTGGGGTAAATTGATGGCCGACCTCGGGGTACCCGGCATCTACAGAAGCCAAGCCAGCATGGCGCCTGGAATCAAAGTTCGAATGGGGACAAGAGCACTTCCCCATGCGGGTATCGGTGTACCTTGTTACGCATGGAGTACCTCTCCGCTCAGGAGATACACAGACCTGGTCAATCAGTGGCAGATCTGTGCCTGCGCAGAGCACGGCGCCACAGCCGCACTGGTTGCCCCTTTCAAACCCAAAGACACTGATCTATTGGTGATCATCGCCTCGTTTGATTCAACCTACTCAGCCTACAACGCCTATCAATCCAGTATGGAGAGGTACTGGACGCTTAAGTATCTTGAGCAACAGCGTATTGAGGAATTGACGGTTGGTATCTTCAAAACCTATCCCGGAACGCCCCCTCTTGCACGCGCGGACACTCTCCCTTTGGTGCTCAGCATCAACGGGGCGCCTGAGCTTCAAAGAGGCTCACTCGTGCGCGTGCGCTTAAGCGGTATCGATTTAATGACACTAGACATCAAGGCCGATTTCATAGAGTTGTGTCATACCCCTGGTGATTCAACCCAAGAGGCGCAGATTGAATTCAGCGAAGAGTTTGAAGATGAGCTTGAGGGCGCAGCCCCGGTGCAGGCAACTATAGCCCTTGATTTAGACCTCGATATGGCGGCTGATGCTGACGCCGAGGCCCAAGCACCTGCGAACCCAGAGAGCGCTGAGCAAGTTCTTTTGACAGGCCAAGTTCAGGCGCAAGAGGGCATGACCAAAGAACCCCAAAGTTAGTTTGGAGCGGATGACGTTTCCAAGGCACTGACCACTGACCACAGACCACTGAGCACTGTCGCTGTAGATGTTAAAGAAATTAAAGACCAAAACAAATGAGACTCTTCATGCTTGGGGCGTTAACAACACCCACGCCATTGGTTTTAAGGCCAGCGAACTGATCAATCAACTTCAGCACTTAAACGCCATCACCTGGGCCTTCATGGGCTCGTTGGTCATTCATGCAACTTTGCTGAGTCTTCACTTTAATATCCCCGAAAAACTCGACCGAGTTTTCCAAAACAATAACTTACCCCTTATATTGGTGAACGTACGCCTCAAGGCAGAAACCAATACCCATGCACAAGCTATAGCACAATCGAATTTAAGCGGCGGGGGCGAGGACTCTACAGGACGCATGAGCTCCCCTCTTTTGAGCGCAAGGCGCACCGTTGACGCCGCGGACGCAGAAGATTTAGAGCGCCAAGAGTCAGCTCTCAAGTCCTTGCAAGCTGAGCAATCTAGGCTACTGACTCAGATCAAAACGCAACTCGCAAGCTTAGGTCCTGTGCAGCCCCACCCCCTCAGTCCCGACCAAGAGAGCAAAAGACAAAGGCTACTTCAGATGCTTGCAGAAATTGAGGCCCGTATTGATCAAACCAACAAGCGGCCTCATAAGCGTTACTTTAGTCCCTCAACACGTCAAAGTGAATTCGCGCTGTACTACGATGAGATGCGCCAAAAGATTGAGAACTACGGCACTCAAAATTTCCCCTCCCTTCAGGGCCGAAGACTCTACGGCTCTTTGACTATGGTGGTGACGGTGAATGCGATTGGACAAGTTCTATCGGTACAAGTCTTAGAGGGCTCTGGCAAACCGGAATTAGACCGCCGTGCGCAGGCAATTGTCATGAGCTCTGGTCCCTTTGCTGCGTTTGGTCCAGCACTTTTGTCAAAAGCTGATCAAGTCGCGCTTGTCTCCAAGTTCACCTTCACGGAGAGCGGGACACTGAACACCGAATCCAAATAGAAGATCGATAGAATGAGCGAGATGAGCACAACGCGTAGCATCCTTATTGTGGTTCGCAATTACACGCTTTATATCTGCGTTAGTCTGCTCGCGCTCCAGCTCTATTTCTTTTTGCGCGTTGCCTCTTTTGCGTACATCAATCCTGAGTCAACCTCCTTTGAACGCTCAGAGGCTTTTCGGATCGCAGGCCTTAAGTCACAACTCACGCCCTCTGCTATTCAACTCAAACTCCCCTGGCTTCAAGAATGGAGGCCTAGCGCGTTGATCTCGGTCAACCTCAAGCGAGCAGTCATCGTCTCAGAGGACGATATCTTTACAAGTCATTTCGGAGTGCAGTGGGAGGCCATTGAGCGGGCCTGGACTCGAAACGCAAAAGCAGAGGAGTTGGCGC
>CAJAYT010000120.1 GCA_903949285.1 uncultured Burkholderiales bacterium | reverse complement strand
TTTCTTCCCACCTAAGAGGTTCTCATCAGAAGAACACCGACCGTGGAAAAGGGCCCAAACAACCCACTCAAGGATAGAAATATGTCAACGTTCAGCGCAAAACCCGCTGACGTGAAGCATGAGTGGTTTGTGATTGACGCCACCGATAAGGTGCTCGGACGGATTGCCAGCGAAGCAGCCCTCCGTTTACGCGGCAAACACAAGGCCATTTATACGCCTCACGTCGATACTGGCGACTTTATTGTCGTCATCAACGCCTCCAAAATCCGTGTCACTGGCAACAAAGCCTTAGACAAGGTGTATTACCGTCATTCGGGATACCCTGGCGGAATTTATGGCACAACATTCCGAGACATGCAAGCGAAGCACCCAGGTCGCGCGCTTGAGAAAGCCGTTAAGGGAATGCTCCCTAAAGGTCCTCTTGGATATGCCATGATCAAGAAGCTGAAAGTCTACGGAGGAACAGAACATCCCCATAGCGCTCAGCAGCCCAAAGTTTTGGAAATCTGAGGAGCCACGTATGATTGGTGAATGGAACAACGGAACCGGACGACGCAAATCAAGCGTCGCACGCGTATTTATCAAAAAAGGTACTGGTGTCATTACTGTTAACGGTAAAGACATCGCTGAGTATTTTGGTCGTCAAACTTCGATCATGATCTCTAGACAACCCCTAGAGTTGACTGGCAACGGTCAAACCTTTGACATTCAAGTCAATGTTCACGGTGGTGGTGAGTCAGGACAAGCAGGAGCAGTTCGCCACGGCATTACACGTGCTTTGATTGACTATGATGCAGCGCTCAAACCGCCTTTGTCTGCAGCTGGGTTTGTAACCCGTGATGCACGTGAAGTTGAGCGTAAGAAAGTTGGTTTGCACGGTGCGCGTCGCCGTAAGCAGTTTAGCAAGCGTTAAACTCTTTTTGCGATTCCAAAAGGCCGCGTGCAGGTACCTACTTGCAACGCGGCTCTTTTTTTGTCCAATTCAGCTTTGAATTTAATGCATAGTGTGGTTTGGCTAGCTAGACTGGAGCTTTAAGTTTTAGATTTAAAACCATAAAGCAATTAAGGTCTTGCCGCGTAAAAACCGTACTGTTAGTATTGTTGACCAAAATACGTTACTATTACCCTAAGAGTCAGTAGTATGAGGAGTTATACATGAGCGCCGTTGCAGAAAATATTGAAACCCAAATGCCAGATCCCATTATCTTCACTGATAGTGCTGCTGCGAAGGTGGCCGATCTCATTGCAGAAGAAGGCAATCCAGATTTAAAACTGCGTGTTTTTGTGCAAGGCGGGGGATGCTCAGGCTTCCAGTACGGCTTTACATTTGATGAAATCGTCAATGAAGACGACACAACGATGTCAAAAAACGGCGTGTCACTCTTGGTGGATGCCATGAGCTATCAATACTTGATTGGCGCAGAAATTGACTACAAGGAAGATCTCCAGGGCGCGCAGTTTGTGATCAAAAACCCCAATGCAACCTCAACCTGCGGTTGTGGATCTTCGTTTTCTGCTTAAGTAGATAAAAACTAACAAACAACGCCTGGCTCAGGCCTGGTAGATTGAACCTAAGATTCGGGCGCCTTGTGCGCCCGTAACGCTTTTTAAGCTGCCCGTCTCCCCCCTCACGCAGCGCCTTGCAAGCCAAGCAAAAGCTGCGGCCTCAACTTGAAGAGGGGGCAATCCGAACTCACCCGATTGAGCTACATGCAAGTTGGGCAAAGCCGTCTTAAACGAGTTCATCACGTGCGCATTCAGTGCACCCCCACCGCATACGACTAGGCGCGAGGCTTTGCTTGCGTAGCGCAGGATACTGTCCACACAGGTCTGGACGCAAAGCCTTGCCAGGGTTGCCTGAACGTTGCAAAGATCAGCGGGCTTCGTTAAATCTAAATCTGCATGCTCTCGCGTGAGTTGTTCTAACTTTAACGCCAACCAATCCATGTTGAATAAATCACGCCCAGTGCTCTTGGGTGCTGGGCGTGCAAAATAAGGATCGTTTAGCATGAGTTGTAACAAGGGTTCGATGACTTGTCCCTGAGCCGCCCAAGCTCCAGCTGCATCAAACGCTTTTCCTGTATGCCTCAAACACCATTCATCCATTAAGCAGTTGGCTGGGCCGCAGTCAAATCCGAGCACATCCAGGCCCTTCTCATTGGCAGCGGGCAGCACACTCAGGTTGGAGATTCCGCCTAAATTGAGGACGCACACAGTTGATTGGCTATCTTCGAATAGGCTTTGATGAAATGCAGGCACAAGTGGCGCGCCTTGCCCGCCTGCAGCTACATCGCGGGTGCGAAAGTCTGCGCATACACGAATGCCAGTGAGCTCTGCTGTGAGCGCAGGATTGTTCAGTTGGAGCGTATAGCCTGTCCCGTCATAAGCGCCGGGTCTGTGTCTAACGGTTTGTCCGTGCGCACCAACGGCGGATACATCATGGGCGCTGACATTGGCGCCGGTTAAGAGTGAGCTGCAAACTCGCGCATAAATGCGTGCAAGTTCGTTGGCGCATAAACTTGCGCGGTGTAACTCGTTCTCGCCGGGAGCGTTTAGTGAGAGCAAATCGGATTTAAAAGCCTCAGTGAAGGCCTCAGTTTGATAGGCCAGTACTTTAAAGCCCTTGGAGAAGTCCACCAATACGCCGTCTACACCGTCTAAGGAGGTACCCGACATGAGTCCAATAAAAAGCTCTTTCATGCAGTGCTATGTTCGTTGAAGATATGTTTGAAGATAAGCTTACTCTCGAGGCGGAAGGGCGCTGCCAAGGGTATCAACCCAAATGTATTAAACCAAGTGTATTAAACCAAGTGTATTTGGCAATTTATCGCTCTTGATTCTTCGTTGCCGATAAACAGCTGACACTTTACTGGACCAAAGAAAACTGTTCATCTGAGCGGTCCCTGCTTTGGCTGAGTTGGGTTCGCATAGCGCTGGCTTGTTGTTTGAACTGAGCGATTGCTGAGGTTGATAAAACCACGGGAAGACTTTGACGCGCAGTAGTTGCAGGATCTTTGTATTGATCGTTGATTCGAAATTCAAAATGAAGATGAGGTCCTGTGGCCCACCCAGTCTCGCCCACAGCGCCTATCACTTGACCTTGCTCAATCGGTTGCGCTGTCTTGACGCTGATTTGACTCAGGTGTGCATAGACGGTGGTTTGTGCGTTACCGTGGTCCACAAAAACGACGTTACCCAGTCCATTCATCCAGCCTGCGCTTTTGACAACGCCCTTACCGACCGTGTGAACTGGGGTGCCTGTGGGCGCCGCGTAGTCAACGCCTTGGTGCGCTTTCCATGTTTGCAAAATGGGATGAAAACGCATTTTGAAGCCGCTCGTAATCCTGGAGTACTTAAGGGGGGATGCGAGGTAGGTGCGCTTTAAACTTTGCCCATTGAGGTTGAAGTACCCGCCCTCCTTTGCCCCGTCTTCTTGGAAATACATCGCTTGGTGGGCGACGCCGTTACTCACAAATTCAGCTCCAATAATTTTGCCAAACCCCATGGGCTCACCGTCCGCGTCGAGGGCTTCATACAAAAGCGTGAAATGATCTCCCTTTTGTATGCTTTTGTGGAAATCAATTTCTGCGGCAAATAAGTCAGCCATCTGCGCTGCAATGGACTCAGGTACATGGGCCGCGTCTGTGGCTGCAAAGAGTGAAGTCTGAATGCTGGCGGTTGCGACCCGCAAGGATGCATGCATGGGACGGGTTTGAAGCTGTAACTCAAAAGGAGTTTTTGGATTTGTATGCAGGCCTGCGCGGGAGACAGCTGTCGAGCGCAGACTCGCGCTTGCGTCTTTGTCACCGGTGGTCATCGCATCCGCGGGGATGGATTTCCTGTACATCTCAAGCTCAAAATAATGACCAGCGTTTTGCGCCCATAAAACTTTGAGTGAGAGGATCCGGTTGTCTTCGTCAACTTCCACTCTAACGGGACGCCCGGTTTTGCCGAGTAAGTTTTTGCGCAGTTGAGGGTTGGATCTTATAACCTGCGCGGCCTCTTGATCGTCCACACTCAAGCGTTCAAATAAGCTCTCAACCGTGTCGCTCGCGCGACTCGTCTCCGAGCGGTACAAATGCATACCCATTCGCTGGTTCAGCACAGATTGGAGTTGACTCGAGAAGTCTGGTGGTGTGAGCAGTTCTCGTAACTCACGCTCTTGAACACGGGGCTTTGCGGGATTCAAGTTGGACAAGGCAAAGGTGGCTCCGCCGGCCAACAAAAGCAGTGAAGCCACACCGTATATCAATCCTTGCTTAGAGAAGTAAGAGCCCAGGCCCCAAACATTGTCATGCAAAGCATCTGGGTCTTGAGCTGTTAAAGCAGTGGGCGGTGTTGAGGGGGTGGGGCGATTAAACAAAAGCTTGAAATTCGTAAGTAGGGTGAAAAGGAGAGTAGGGGCAGGGGCGTTAAAAAAGAAAGCCCATTACCAAGCCACACACATGCAAAGCTGCACAATTACAAAGCTAGAACAAAGCTAGAGAAATACAAAGCTAGACAATTGCCAAATAGGTTCTGGGTGCCACTTCAGCAATTAAGGACATTAGAATCGACCCTGTTGTCACAATTAAAGCTAACACGAGTCAGTGACTCCATTTGTCAAAGCCAACCCCGTAACTTTTCTTCAGCATCTGAGTATACCTTTGTTCCGAGCTTTTAGGCCGTTTCATGTAGGTTCTCAACTCTAAATTATCCTTATGAATCAACCGCATACAGCAAGTTCTTCAATTGCCGGCGAGCCCGGTGCAGGTGTAGAGGCATTACCTGACTCTGTATTAGAGGCTTTGAGCGTTACGCAAAAAGGCTGTGATGAATTGATTCCTGCCAAAGAATGGGCGGCCAAGCTGTTGCGCTCCCATAAAAGCGGTGTTGCGCTCAGAATTAAATTAGGACTGGACCCAACAGCACCTGATATTCACTTGGGTCATACCGTCGTGCTCAATAAAATGCGCCAACTCCAAGATCTTGGACATCAAGTTATTTTCTTGATCGGTGACTTTACGAGCATGATCGGTGACCCCTCGGGGCGCAACTCGACAAGACCTCCTCTAACCAAGGAGCAGATCACTCTCAACGCTGAGACCTATTACAAACAAGCCAGTTTGGTGCTTGACCCCAGTAAAACCGAGATTCGCTACAACAGCGAATGGTGTGATCCACTGGGCGCGCGCGGCATGATTGAACTGGCTTCTCGCTACACCGTTGCTCGAATGATGGAGCGTGACGATTTTCATAAAAGATTTACGGGCGGTCAATCCATCAGCGTTCATGAGTTCTTGTACCCGCTCATGCAGGGATATGACTCCGTTGCTTTAAAAAGTGATTTAGAACTGGGCGGAACCGATCAAAAATTCAATCTTCTGATGGGCCGTCACCTCCAAGAGGACTATGGACAAGAGCCGCAGTGCATTTTGACAATGCCGCTCCTAGAGGGGTTGGACGGCGTGGAGAAAATGTCTAAGAGCAAGAACAACTATATTGGTATCAGCGAGGACGCGAACTCGATGTTCTCTAAGACGCTCTCGATCAGTGATGAGTTGATGTGGCGTTGGTATCCGCTCCTAAGCTTTAAATCAACCCTAGAGATTGAAGCTCTCAAGCAAGAGACCCTTGCAGGGCGAAATCCAAAAGAGATCAAAACGCTTTTGGCCAAAGAAATCACAGCCCGCTTTCACGGCTTGGCTGCGGCGGACCGAGCCGAGCAGGACTTTAACAACCGCTCTAAAGGTGGAATCCCCGATGAGATAGCCCAGATGAGCCTCTCGGGTGCGCCGCTTGGAATCAGCGCTTTACTCAAAAGTTGTGGGCTTGCCCCCTCGGGCGCAGAAGCAGGCAGATTGATTGATGGCTCGGGGGTCAGAGTCGACGGCGTGACAGTCTCAGACAAAGGTCTGAAGCTCTCCCCAGGCACCTACGTTGTGCAAGTGGGTAAGCGTAAATTTATGAGGATTGTGCTCACCGAGTAAGGTGCCTTGCCCTGTGTTTGTGGGATCCTTAACTAGTGATCCCAATACGGATCTTCAAAGCCAAGAGACATCATCAAAAGGCTCTCTAGCGTCTCCATTTGAAGCTCCTGCTCGGGTCCCGCCTCATGGTCGTAGCCTTGTGCATGCAGCGCGCCGTGAACGAGTAGGTGAGCGCAGTGTTCGCGAAGTGACACCCCCAGCTCTTTTGCTTCAGCAATGATGACTGGCGCGCAGATCAATAAATCTGCTTGTGTGTTGAGGATTTGCGATTCATTGAACGTCAAAATATTCGTTGCGTAAGCGCGCCCTCTAAACTGTTTGTTGACCGAAAGCCCCTCAGCCTTGTCTACGATACGAAGCGTAATCTCCTCCAGATGGGGTGCCTGCGGATCGATAGCCCAGCCAAGCCACTTGAGCGCGTTTTTCTTGGAGAAGATGGGTTTTAAAAGAGCCCTAGTTTCGGTGTCTAGCGCGTCAGAGAACTGAATACTCAGATCGAGGTTCGAAGTGGGTATGTCGTTAGCTGAATTGTGTTTTTGTTTCAAAGCAATGTTCACAGTTAAAGAGAGTTGTCCGCAGTAGGATTTTTTAATCCGTCGAGCGTTTGGTGGAGTATGCATCAACAATTCGTGCAACCAATGGATGCCTTACAACGTCTTTTGATGTGAAGTGGGTAAAACCAATGCCCTCTACTCGCTTTAGAACGCGCTCAGCATCGATCAAGCCACTTGGGTGCCCCTTGGGTAGATCTATTTGACTCACATCTCCTGTGATGACGGCTTTGGCTCCAAACCCCATGCGCGTTAAAAACATTTTCATCTGCTCGGGAGTTGTGTTTTGAGCCTCATCTAAGATGACGAAGGCGTGGTTGAGAGTTCTGCCGCGCATGAAAGCCAGAGGGGCGATTTCAAGGATTTGACGCTCAAACGCTTTTTGAACCCGCTCAAAACCCATCAAATCATAAAGCGCATCGTACAAGGGGCGAAGATAAGGGTCCACCTTTTGGCCCAAGTCCCCGGGGAGGAAGCCCAGTTTCTCACCCGCCTCAACGGCTGGACGCGTCAAGATGATGCGTTGCACAGCTGCCCGCTCCAGCGCGTCGACGGCGCATGCCACCGCCAGGTAGGTCTTCCCCGTCCCAGCTGGACCAATTCCAAAAGTGATGTCATGCTGGGCAATGCTGTCCAAGTAATGAGCCTGGTTGGTGGACCTTGCGCTGAGGTCTGTGCGCCGGGTTTGCAAGGACGGCACGTCCATAGCGTCTGGACTGAGTAGCGTTTTGGAGTAAGAGGCCTTGGCGCTCTTGCCCCTTCGCAGCGAGCCGACCCAAACATCGGTGCGTGAGCCCAAATCCTCTGCAAGCATTAACTGCAACTTATCCTCTGAGATTGGGCGCGCTGCCATCTCATACAGGGCCTGCAAAATCTCCATCGCTTTCATGGCATTGGCTTTGGCTCCGTCCACTTTGAAGTGTTCATGTCTGTGAGCGATTTTGACTTGTGTACCAGCCTCAAGGGTACGAAGATTCGAGTCCAAGGGACCACACAGGTTGGTCAAGCGGGTGTTATTGGGGGGGGTAAAAGCGTGTCTGAGGATCAAGGGGGATAATCTCGGTAAATGTGTTCAAAGGACGCGGTAGATGATAGGTCAATTAAACGGTATTCTCCTTGAAAAAAATCCCCCCCAAGTTTTGGTGGACTGTGCAGGCGTAGGCTATGAGGTGGATGTGCCTATGAGCACCTTCTACCAACTGCCCGCTTGCGGGGAGCGGGTCAAACTCTTGATCCACTTTGTGGTGCGTGAGGACGCACAAATTCTTTACGGCTTTGCCACTTTGTCCGAGAAAAACGCTTTCAAACAACTCGTGCGTATCTCAGGCGTGGGTCCTAGAACTGCGCTGGGTGTTTTATCGGGCATGAGCGTGCAAGAGCTTGCGCAGGCGGTATCCCTTCAAGAGGGCGGGCGGCTGACCAAAATTCCGGGCATTGGTAAGAAAACCGCAGAGCGCTTGCTGCTCGAGCTCAAGGGCAAGTTGAGCCTGGATTTGGGCGGCTTAGGTGGTTTGGACGCGGCGGGAGGGGGTGCGGCTTTGGGTAACGTGCAAAGCGAATCCAGTTCACAAAATGATATTTTGTCTGCTCTCATTACGCTGGGTTATAGTGAGCGCGACGCTTTGCTGGCGCTCAAGTCTTTACCCCCCGGCACAGGCGTTGCAGAGGGTATTAAAGCAGCATTGAGGGCGATGTCTAAATGAGTATTCAAACAGATGATTTTTCTGCGCCCGAGCGCTTGGTCTCCCCCTCCACGGTGAGTACAAATGAGGAGGCGATTGAGCGAGCGCTTCGCCCCAAAATGCTCAGTGACTATGTGGGTCAGTTAAAGGTACGCGAACAACTGGACATCTTCATCAGCGCAGCCTCTAAAAGAGGCGAGGCATTAGATCATGTGCTTTTGTTTGGCCCCCCTGGTCTTGGAAAGACGACGCTCTCTCACATCATTGCCAATGAGCTAGGTGTGAACCTGCGCCAGACCAGCGGTCCCGTGCTTGAAAAGCCTAAAGACCTTGCAGCACTTTTAACGAATCTTGAGAAAAATGATGTTCTCTTTATTGACGAAATCCACCGTCTCTCCCCTGTTGTGGAGGAGATCCTTTATCCAGCGCTAGAGGATTACCAAATCGACATTATGATTGGTGAGGGACCGGCTGCGCGAAGTATTAAATTGGATCTTCAACCCTTTACTTTGGTCGGCGCCACAACGCGCGCTGGGATGTTGACGAATCCCTTGAGGGATAGATTCGGCATCGTTGCAAGGCTTGAGTTCTATACCCCACAGGAGCTCCAAAAAATTGTAATCCGAAGCGCTGGGCTCTTGAAAATGCAGATGGATGAGGCGGGTGGTTTTGAGATCGCCAACCGCTCCAGGGGTACGCCTCGCATTGCAAACCGATTGCTCAGGAGGGTCAGAGACTATGCAGAGGTCAAGGGTAACGGGTTAGTGGATAAGGCGATTGCTCAGGCAGCCCTCTCGATGCTGGATGTGGACCCCCAAGGGTTTGACGTCATGGATAGAAAACTCTTGGAAGCCGTTATTCACCGCTTTGACGGTGGACCTGTTGGGTTGGACAACGTCGCAGCAAGCATTGGCGAGGAGCGCGATACGATAGAAGATGTGATCGAGCCTTACCTCATTCAACAAGGATTTTTGCAACGAACCCCAAGAGGGCGGATCGCCACACTCGCGGCCTATAAACACCTTGGCGTGACCCCGCCCGCGTTAAGTAGAGAATAGAAATCGGAGCAAGATGGGTAAAGCGGTGTCTTTGTGTCGGCCTTAACCTCAGCCTTAACCTCAGCCTTAACCTCAGCCCCAGCCCCAGCCCTAGCCTTACGCTGCTGAGTCGTCATGGGTGATATCGCCCAAATGGCTGTTGTCCCCCCAACTGAGCAAACTCAACTGCTCAGGCGTCCACAAAAGACGGTTGATCACCGCGTTCTCTAAGGACCATGACCTTTGGATTTGTAAATCTTGACCCGTTGCCCATCTATGCAAAATATCCATCACCCCGCCGTGGGAGACGATAACGATTTGCTCGCCCAGATGTTTACTCGCAATGTCATTGATAACGCCCATGACACGCGCTTGTAAGTCCAACAAACTCTCCGCCCCCTCACCGGGT
>CAJAYT010000119.1 GCA_903949285.1 uncultured Burkholderiales bacterium | reverse complement strand
TCAATTTGACCCATTTCACCAGTTCCCACCTAAAGCCACAATTAAGCTAATGTGTGCGGAAATTCTTCTATTTTGAAGCGTCATTAGAATTCGCTCATTGTTCAACTGAGTTACTTGGTTCGTAACAACAGTTAAATAGTTCACAATACCGGCCTTGTATTGATTCAATGCAATCCTAGTAGCACGTCTTGCACTGCCCACTGCTTGTGTTTGCTTGACAATTTCAGTTTCAAGTAACTTTACGGAAACCAAATTGTCTTCAACATTTTGAAAAGCGCTCAGAACCGTTTGCCTATAACTAGCAACGCTTTGATCATAAGCGGCATTTGCCTGCTGCTTTGCTGCTTGGCGAGCACCCCCATCGAAAACAGCCAAGGCTGCGCTTGGTCCAATAGCCCATACTTTATTCGGGGCACTAATCAAGTTGGGTAACACAGCACTTTGGTACCCTCCGGATGCAGAGATCATGGGAGTCGGAAAGAATGCTGCCTGTGCAACCCCAATCTTTGCGTTTGCAGCGTTCATCAAGCGTTCTGCGCTCGCGATATCTGGTCTTCTCTCAAGGAGATGGGCCGGTAAACCTGGGGGCACTGGCGCTAGATGGTTTAATACATTAGCTACTGAACTGACGTAAGAATTAGCATCGTTTGAGAACTCTATTTTTTCAGGCGGTAGGGAAAACTTTGAAGGTGATTCGCCGACCAAGACGGCAATAGCATGCTCTAGTTGAGCGCGTGTAACGTTAATGTCAATCGCAAGTGCTTCAGTTGATTGGAGAAGTGTTTGGGCTTCGCTTAAATCAAGTTGTGAGGCGACTCCCATTTTGAATTGATTTTCAGTGATCTTTAATGACTTTTTGTAGGCCTCAACCGTATCGTCATACATCTGTTTTTGCACATCTGTAATTCGCAACTGGAAGTAACTCTGTGCAAGGGTCGACCGCGTTGACAAAAGAGCACCTTCTAGACTCGCTGCACTTGCCTGCGCATTGGCTTTATTGGCTTCAACTGATCTACGTATCCCCCCCCATAAGTCGGGCTCCCAGCTGGCAGATAGACTGGTACTTTGGAATTTATTGGATACTGCCCCCCCCTTTCCTGATGCGGCATCTAAATTGAGATTGGGAAAAAGTCCTGCCTGCGCCGCATCCACCAACGCCCTTGCCTGACGGTACTGAGCCTCGGCTGCAATAATATTTTGGTTGTTAACGCTTACCTTTTGCATTAATCCGTTCAGCACAGGATCTTGATAAATCTCCCACCAAGCTCCTTTGGGTTGATTGTCCTTAGGTTCAGCCGATTTCCAGTTTTCAGTCTCCTTATAAGCCTCAGGCACTGGTGCACTTGGCTTAACATAATCAGGACCGACCATACAGCCCGCTAACCAGATAGCCGCCATTACAGACACCGCAGTTGATCGAAGTGTCAATTTAGACAAAAAGACATTAGGGTTGCTCTCTTGAGTTTGAGCAAACAATACCAGTAATCTACTGGTATAGCTATTATTAAACTTTACATTGGATCGCAGCTTAAGCATCACACTTGCGAGTAGCAACGTAACTTGGGTAGTGACTCTATTCATTTTCTTTTACTCCAAAGACGAAGTCTCTCCATATACAGATAGATCACAGGGGTGGTGTAAAGAGTCAATAATTGGCTGAGCACCAAACCTCCAACGATCGAAAGCCCTAAGGGCCTTCTAAACTCTGCGCCGTCACCCGCACCAAGAGCAAGGGGAACAGCGCCCAAAATTGCAGCCACGGTTGTCATCAAGATAGGTCTAAACCTAAGCAGACAAGCTTTATTTACGGCCTCAAACGCACTTAATTTCTCATCCCTTTGTGCTGTGATGGCGTAATCAATCATCATGATTGCATTTTTCTTAACGATCCCAATGAGCAAAATGACCCCAATCATAGCAATCACATTAAACTCGGTGTTAAAAAACATAAGTGCCAATAAAGCACCAATCCCTGCTGAGGGAAGAGTCGATAAAATGGTTATTGGATGAATTAAACTCTCATACAAAATACCCAGAACAATATAAACGGTTATCAACGCAGCCAGTATCAGCATAGGTTGACTCTTTAATGAGTCCTGAAAAGCCAGTGCCGTCCCCTGAAATCCACCCCTTACTGTGTCAGGGACGTGTAAACGCTCAAACATCGCTGTGATTGCATCGGACGCCGTACCAAGGGACACACCAGGAGGTAAATTAAAGGAAATAGTTGTTGCAGCAAATTGTCCCTGATGGTTTACAACTAATGCAGTATTGGTCATCCTAAAATTTGCAAAAGCACTGAGAGGTACCTTGGCATTTGGATTTTTACCCATGTTCAAAGCGGGGGACACGCTCGCAGAGGAAGCCGATTGAGCAGCGCCCACAGCGAACGTGGATGGATTGGGTACAGACGTACTAAAGTACATTTGATTCAAAATCTCCGGACTTTGCCAATACTTGGGTGCAACCTCCAGCACTACGTGGTATTGGTTGAGTGGATTAAATATTGTGGACACCTGAGTCTGGCCAAATGCATATCCCAGAGTGCTGTCAATAATGCTCGGGGTCAAACCGTACTTAGCAGCGGCTTCTCTATTAATCGTAAGCGTAGTTTGAAGACCCTTGTCCTGCGCGTCAGTGTTGACATCAATCAGTTCAGGTAAATCCATCATTGCAAAACGAATCTTCGGGCCCCAAGCCCTCAGCTCATTCAAGTTATCACTGAGTAACGTAAACTGGTACAAAGCACTGTTCCCTCTTCCTCCAATACGAATATCTTGAACTGGTTGGAGAAAAAGGGTTGCACCTGCAATGGAGCTAAGCTTCTTGCGCAAGCCCCCCACAACCTCATCCATAGGCGCGCGCTCGGCTATTGGTTTAAGGGATATAAAGACGTTACCCGTATTGCGTTGTCCGCCCCCTGTAAAACTAATGACGTCTTTGACATTAGGGTCCTTCATGACTATCTCAGTCATCTTTGCCATTTTCAGTTGTAAAGCTTGAAAGGAGATGTCTTGATCAGCCTGGATATTGCCTATCAATCGACCGGTATCTTGCTGAGGGAAAAACCCCTTTGGAATAATGACGTACAGATAAACATTAAAGCAAATGGTCCCCAAAAAAATGAGTAGCGTAATCCTTCTGTGACGCATTGCAACGCTCAAGGATCTTTGGTACTGATTTAAAAGAGCGTTGAATGCCGAATTCGTGAATTTGGAGAACCCTTTGATCGACTCTTTTGAATGGGCCCGCAACATACGAGAACACAGCATGGGCGTAGCGGTGAGGGATATTAATAGCGATACACCAATCGCAACCGATAGTGTTATCGCAAACTCTCTAAAGAGTCTGCCTACGATGCCCCCCATTAACAATATAGGTATAAACACAGCAATCAGAGAAAGACTTATGGATAGAACAGTGAAGCCTACCTCCTTAGCACCCTGAAGCGCTGCTTCAAAGGGTTTTTGTCCATTCTCCACTCGCCTTGAAATGGCTTCTAAAACAACAATAGCATCGTCGACTACAAATCCAGTGGCAATGGTGAGCGCCATGAGGGATAAATTATTCAGGGAAAACTTAAAGAGATACATAACTCCAAAAGTTCCAATCAGTGATACGGGAACAGCAATGCTGGGAATAAAGGTAGCCCTAGCATTGCCTAAGAAGAGGAATACAACCAATACCACCAAGGATGTAGAGATCAGCAAGGTTTTCTCAACCTCGTGTAAGGAGGCTTTGATAGTTGGCGTGCGGTCAATGGGATAACCAATATCAATCGCGGCAGGAATGGAGGCCCTCAGTATTGGCATCGTTTCCTTAACACGGTCAACCGTTGCAATAATATTAGCCCCTGGTTGTCTAAAGAGAACAATTAGCACTGCTGGCTTGGTGTTGGCAATGCCTCCATTTCTGAGATCTTCAACGGAGTCCACAACATCTGCAATGTCGCTCAACCGAACCGCTGCTTTGTTACGATAGGCAATTATCACAGGCTGATAGTCCCTCGCGCGCTTAGCTTGATCGTTCGTTAAGATCTGCCAACTCTTATCCCCACTATCAAAAACCCCTTTAGGACGATTGACGTTAGCTGAGGCGATCGCAGCACTCACATCAGCAAACCCAATATTATTTTGAGTCATGAGTTTAGGATCAACCTCTACTCGTACACCGGGTAGCGAGCTGCCACCAATGCTGACTTGCCCAATGCCTTTGACCTGGGCTAGCTTTTGCGCCATGACAGTTGAGGCTACATCGTACAAGGCTGCCCTGGTCATAGTGTCCGACGTCAAACTCATTATTAATATTGGAGCGTCTGCGGGGTTGACCTTCCTGTAAGTAGGATTAATTGGGAGTCCGGTTGGTAATAAAGCATGCGCCGCGTTGATAGCAGCCTGGACATCATTGGCAGCACCGTCAATGCTTCTGCTCAAATCAAACTGAATCACAATGTTCGTGTTGCCAAGAGTACTCGTTGAGGTCATCTCTGTGATGCCAGCAATGCGCCCAAGCGCACGCTCTAAGGGCGTTGCCACCGTGGAGGCCATCGTCTCTGGACTAGCACCCGGGAGGCCAGCCCTAACTTGAATGGTTGGAAACTCAACTTGAGGCAAGGGGGCGACAGGCAAAAGCAAGAACGCTAGCGCACCCGATAAAGCAATCGCAACAGTCATCAAAGTAGTTGCGATGGGGCGGTTAATAAAGGGCTTAGAAATACTCATAGTAAGGTGCTTCGATTACCGAACAATTGAAGCACTGAAGCTTGCATATTTTGCGATTAAGTAAGCAGCCAGGAGTTTGTGTTGATATGAAGGTCCTGTCCACAATAACGCGTATAAGCTGTTCAAGCTTGCCCACCCATTTCCCCTTCCTTTAAGCGCCTGGACAGACGATCAAAGGCAAGATAAATAACGGGAGTTGTGTAAAGAGTTAAGAGCTGGCTCACGAGTAGCCCACCCACCATCGTTATACCCAATGGATGTCGAAGCTCTGAACCAACGCCAGTACCCAGCATAAGGGGCAGCGCGCCCAGTAGTGCAGCCATTGTTGTCATCAAAATTGGCCTAAGTCTGAGCATGCACGCCTCAAAAATAGCGTCTCTAGGAGACTTTTTCTCAATGCGCTCTGCATCAAGCGCAAAGTCAATCATCATGATGGCGTTTTTCTTGACAATACCAATCAATAAAATGATTCCAATAATCCCGATGATTCCCAAATCATTGCCCGAGATGATCAAAGCGAGTAATGCGCCCACCCCCGCCGACGGGAGGGTTGAGAGAATTGTCAGCGGATGAATATAGCTTTCATACAGCACGCCTAGGACAATGTACATCGTCAACACCGCCGCTAGTATGAGCCACAAAGTATTGGTAAGTGAAGCGCTAAATGCCTGAGCTGCGCCTTGGTACCTCGTCACGACGCTGGTAGGCACTCTAATATCTTCTTGGGCTGCGTTAATGGCCTTCACAGCGTCACCCAAGGAGTAACCCTTGGCTAAATCAAAAGAGATGGATGACGACGGAAACTGGCCTTGATGGTTGACGGTCAGTAAGCCGTATTGTTCCTCAACGTGAGCCAGTGCTTTCAGTTGCACTTGTTGACCGTTTGAAGAAGGAACATAAATATCATTCAAAACATTTATACCAATCTCCTTACTCTTCTTAGCCTCTAAAACAACCCGGTATTGATTGGTTTGGGTAAAGATAGTTGAAATCAATCGCTGGCCGTAGGCGTTATAAAGCGCATTATCAATTGCTGCCACAGTGACGCCAAGGCGCGCTGCATCGTCGCGGTGAATGACAACATACGCTTGCAAACCACGATTTTGATAGTCAGAGGTTACATTCAAGAGCTCTGGCAAAGTTGATAGTTTGTCAACAATCTGCGGCACCCACTCCGCAAGTTCGCTGGATATTGCACTCTCAACTGTAAACTGATACTGCGTTCTGCTGATATGGTCCTCAATGGTTAAATCCTGAGAGGCTTGCAAGTACAGCTTGATATTTGGAATCTTATCGACCTGGTCTTGAATTCTGTGAAGAATTTTTTGTATGCTGTCTCTTTGGTTGTGGGGCTTCAGGTTAATCAGGATCCGTCCATTATTGAGGGTGGTGTTCACGCCGTCAACACCGATAAAACTAGATAAACTCTCAACATCTGGATCCTGTAATATTACTTTTGCAAGGTCTTGTTGAAAGCCTGCCATCGCAGAGTAGGAGACACTTTGAGAGGCCTCTGTGATGCCTTGAATAACGCCGGTATCTTGAGTTGGAAAAAATCCCTTAGGAATGAACACGTACAAACCAACAGTCATCAATAAAGTCGCCAAAACAACCGCCAAGATTTGTCTGGGCCTATCAAGCGCCCAACTTAGGGTCGTGCCGTAATGTTTGATCAGCTGGCTGAACATCTGAGCTGTCTTTTTAGAAAATGCAGTCTGCTCAGCCTCGGGGACGTGCTTTAAAAGCTTGGAGGACATCATCGGAGTCAGTGTTAGCGAGACAATTGCAGAGATGATGATTGATACTGCCAGCGTTATTGCAAACTCTCTAAAGAGTCTTCCAACCACATCGCCCATAAAAATAAGTGGAATCAATACCGCAATCAAAGAAATAGTGAGGGAGATGATCGTAAAGCCAATTTGCTTGGAGCCCTTTAAGGCGGCCTGAAGCGCACCTTCCCCCTCCTCAATATAGCGCGATATATTCTCAATCATCACAATCGCATCATCCACCACAAATCCTGTTGCTATGGTAAGCGCCATGAGTGAGAGATTGTTCAGGGAAAAACCAGACAAGTACATAACCGCAAAAGTCCCTATCAAGGAAAGCGGTACTGCAACCCCTGGAATAATGGTTGCATAGACGTTGCCCAAAAATGCATAAATAACAAGGACCACTAAAACAACTGCAAAAAGGAGCTCAATTTCCACATCCTCTACAGATGCACGGATCGTGGTGGTCCGGTCTGTTAGCAGTTTGACATCAACACTGGATGGCATCGTAGCGGAGATGAGTGGCAAGAGCTTTTTAATGCGGTTAACCACCTCAATCACATTGGCACCGGGCTGCCTTTGGATGTTGACGATCACCGCAGGTTCTCCGTTGCTCCAAGCACCCAATCTCACATTCTCGGGTGCATCCTCAACCGTAGCAACATCCGACAAATGAATGGGCGCACCGTTTTTAAAAGCAATAATTTGCTTACTGTATTCAGGCGCAGTCTTTAATTGATCATTGGCGTCAATGGTTGAAGCTCGCTCAGGACCGTCAAAACTTCCCTTTGAGGAGTTGACGTTAGAGTTCGCAACTGCAGTGCGTACATCATCCAAACTTAAACCGATGTCTGCTAGTAACTTGGGATTTGCTTGAATTCTGATAGCAGGTCTTTGGCCACCAGACAAACTGACTAAGCCAACACCCGGGAGTTGGGAGATTTTCTGGGCCATCCTCGTATCAACCAGATCCTCAACTTTTGTTAATGGTATGGTTTTGGAACTGATTGCAAGCGTAATGACGGGGGCATCTGCGGGATTGACTTTGGAGTAAATGGGAGGGGCAGGCAAATCGGAAGGCAAAAGGGAACTTGCAGCGTTGATAGCAGCTTGTACCTCTTGCTCAGCCACGTCCAGACTTATATCCAAACTAAACTGCAAAACGATGACAGACGCTCCCCCAGAACTGGTTGAGGACATCTGATTTAAGCCTGGCATCTGCCCAAACTGTCGCTCTAAGGGAGCGGTAATGGAGGAAGTCATCACATCTGGGCTACCACCAGGGTACAGAGTTGCGACCTGAATAGTTGGGTAGTCTACTTCTGGCAAGGAGGAGACGGGTAACAACTTATAGGCAATGATCCCTGCCAACATAATCGCCACCATAAGCAGCGAGGTCGCGACTGGGCGAAGTATGAATATGCGCGAGGGATTCATGGCGCTTCTTTAGATAATTTGCTTTTGTCCCACTTTTCTGATTTATCTGCTTTGTCTAGTTTTTCGCTCTTAATCCCAGAACCGGAAGGGGCGACTTCGGGTGCTGGCGCAGCGGAGTTGGAGGATGCTTTGTCCTCTGTTTTGTTGGCGATCTTATCTGTGCTCTTATCTGAGCTCTTCTCTGAACTCTTATCAGCGGGGTCACCTGGTTTCTTGCCCCTAGCACCACCAGGGCGAGCGGCCTCGCCGATCACGATATTGGCACCCTCTCGCAGCTTATCTAAACCATCAACAACAATTTTGTCTCCAGGATTCAGGCCCGACTCGACCAAGATTTTGTCCTCATCCGTTGGGCCAAGCTTGACCGGAACAACGGACACGGTTTTGCCGTCCTCATTGACTCTGTACACAAAGGTCCCAATAGTACCTTTTTGCATCGCGGTTGCAGGCATATAGACCGCGTCTTTTCTAACATCAAGAATAGACCTCACATTAACAAACTGATTGGCAAAAAGCGTACCCTTGGCGTTGGGAAAAAGAGCTCTTAGTTTGACAGTGCCGGTTGTTAAATCTATGACGTTATCAATACTATCTAATCGACCTTTGTCCAAAATTGCCTTGTTATCACTATCCCATGCTTCGATTTCCACCGGTTTAGCGGGACTTGGTTTAGAACTGTTAGCATTATTTTTATTCAAAGACTTGTCTGCTTCTCTAACCCCCTCCTTTGAACCACCGTTATCACCTCCAAGGCTTTTACCACTGGGAGCGCCCCGAGCAGCGTCCTTGGAACTGGAGGCGCCTAGGGAAGGGTTTAGTTTTTGTAAATAGGTACTCAGCAAATTCTGTGGGACCGCAAATATCACAGTTGTTGGACTCACCTGAGTGATAACGAACAATGGAGTTGAGTTGTTGGCTTGAACCAAGTTACCCGGATCGACTTGGCGCAGACCAATGCGTCCCGAAATGGGAGCACTAATTCTTGCGTATTCCACCTGAAGTTTGGCCGCATCAACCAAGCCCTGATCGGTGAGCACACTACCCCTGTATTGATCAGTCAGAGCTCTTTGCGTGTCAAAGACCTGCGCTGAAACAGATTCTTGCGCAATCAATGTTTCATAGCGTTTTAGATCCGTCTCAGCATTTCGCAGTAAGTTCCTATCGCGCTCCAATGCGCCCTGAGCTTGTTTTAAAGTCGCCTCATAAGATCTGGGGTCTATTTGCGCAAGTACTTGTCCAGCCTTAACAGACTCGCCTTCCCTGAAAAAGACACTGGTCAATACACCGCCAACTTGAGGATAAACAGTTACGCTGTTTCGTGGGATAACAGTTCCAAGCGCATTCAAGCTAACAGTGATGTCGCCCTTTTTAACTTCCCCGACTACGACCGACACAGGGCGATTTCTTGAGCCCGCGCGTTTGTCGTTGTCTGGCTCTCCTTTGGTTGAGAAATAAAACCAAGCACCTCCAGCAAGCCCTGCCAACACAAGAGTCCAAACAACTCGCTTAAAGCTATTAGATTTGGTATTTAAACCTTTAACCGAGTCAAGCCCATTTCGAAAGAAAGCCATTTTGCAACCCTTGCGTAATCTTTTTGTTTCATGCAGGATTGGCTCTCTTAGACAATTTCACCAACCTCAACTTTTCATTTTAAGTGAGTTTCCAAATGAATACCCCCCTCAACAGCACAGACAACTCCTGCTAACTGGCAGAGTTCCCCTACGCCGAATACAGTTCTTCTGATAAGTTTGCTATTCTTTACACTTGTCCTACCCTGAATCCAATGCTTTGACTGCATTCGATCCAAATAGATTACAACTTCGCCATTTAAAGCACTAAAAAAGGTCAATCAAATTTGCTCGAATTTCAATTATTTTTTTGAGATTAACTCCCCAACCCAATTAATCCTCCCGGTTCAGGTGCATGAAGTCCCTATTCAATTAAAAACCTAGTACTAACCCCACCGTACGGCAAAGGATTGCACCCTTGAATGAGGCATGCTTTATGCTTCATAATATTTACACAGATCCGTTCAACTTGGAGATTCAAACTATGACTTCTCGTAACCCGGTCAATTCTCAAGTTTTACACCTTCCGATTGCAAACATGCATCCGGTCTACGATGCGGGTGAGGTGGAACGCAAACTCCATAAAATTCGTGGCAGTGGCCAAGAGCGCGAGCGAGAATCTTTGTGTAACACCTACGAGCGAATGCTGGAAGCCGGCCCCGAACGTTTCTCAATAAAGCCTTTTGGAGTTCCCGATATGGAGGATCTCTACGACTGGCTGCCCAACTTTGCCCCTGTCCTGGACGAAATCAAAAGACACTTGGCTTTAAGCCAAGACTCCCAAGACTGCCTAGAACTCACGCCCATGCTTTTATTAGGCCCCCCTGGCGTAGGAAAAACACACTTTGCCAAACAGATCGCAGACCTACTGGGTACAGGTATGAACCTAGTTCCAATGAGTTCAATGACGGCGGGATGGCTGCTCTCAGGCTCCTCCTCACAGTGGAGAGGTTCGCGTCCTGGCAAAGTGTTTGAAGCTTTGGTAGATGGCAAATACGCCAACCCAGTGATCGTAGTCGATGAGATTGACAAAGCCAGCGCTGATGCTCAGTACGATCCTTTGGGCGCACTTTATAGTTTATTGGAGCATGATACGGCACAACATTTTGTAGACGAATTTGCAGAAGTCCCCATCGATGCTAGTCAAGTGATTTGGTTCACCACTGCAAATGATGAAAGCAACATCCCCGCCCCAATTTTGAACAGAATGAACGTCTTTGAAATAGAGGCCCCATCACTAGATGCTGCCCGTAAAATTGCACTACGAATGTATAAAAGCATCCTCTCAGAGCACGACTGGGGACAGCGTTTTGATCCTCAACCAGGCGATGATGTACTAGACTGCTTAACCAAAATGCCTCCACGAGAGATGAGAAGGGCTTGGATGACCGGACTTGGAAACGCACGACTAGCAAAGCGTTATCACGTGAGCACTGAGGACTTACCCAATGCCAACGGAAACAAGCATAAACTAGGGTTCTTGACCTAGAATCTACCTGGGAGCCAAAAATGTTCAAAATCTCGCTTTGTGAGATTTACATTAATTTGCACTCCCTAAAACAAGTCTTATTCCTACGCTTCATGGGGATATCTTTTTTGGATAGTCCTAAAGTTCGTGAACTCAATGCTAAGCCGCGCTGTATGCATCTCCAACCCTAAACACCGAAATTGCTCAATTGAGTTGAATGCAAAAAAAACAAAATTACCGCCAGCAAAATGCTCACGCGAACAAGGCAGCGGCTTCTCAAAATGCATTCCAATCTCAATTAGCTAAGGCTTACGCACTGCATCAGCAAGGTCAACTTGAAGCTGCAAAAATTGCTTATTTGGATGCGCTAAAGCTTAATCCTCAAAATTTTGATGCACTGCAATTAATCGGCACCCTATGTGTACATATGCGACAAAGTGCTGAGGCTCTAGCCTATTTTGACAAAGCTATTGGATTGAACGCCAAAAATCCGAGCGTGTTCAACAACCGAGGCCTAGTGCTGATGGATCTTAAGAATCCAGCACTTGCAATTCAAAGTTATGAAACTGCAATTTCACTGAAGCACGATTACCCAGAAGCTCATGCAAACAAAGGCAATGCTTTACAAGCCACTAACCATTTGGCTCAGGCTGTAGCGAGTTATAAATGGGCCATAGCACTAAGGCCGGAATATGCAGACACCTATAACAACTTCGGAGTTGTCCTTCATAAGCTAGGGGCCTATGAGCTTGCAATCAAAAGCTACACCTGTGCATTAAAATTAAATCCAAACTATGCACAGGCCTATTACAACGCAGCCAGCGTCTTCAAAGATCTCGGTGACTTGGCAACTGCGCTCAGTTACTATAACAGCGCAGTTCAACTTAACTCCAATTACCTTGACGCATACAACAACAGAGGAAATATTCTCTTAGAGTTAAAAGACTTCGAAGGCGCTATTGAGAGTTTTGATCAAGGCCTTGGATTAAACCCTAACGCGCCCCAATTGCACAACAACAAGGGTAATGTGTACCGCGAATTAAAACACTTTGATGACGCCATCCATTCATATACCAGAGCTATTCAAATCTACCCACAGTACGCTGACGCTCATAATAATTTAGGCAATATCTTTCAAGATTTAAAGCGCTTTAATGACGCACTGATTTGCTACAACCAAGCGCTCGCTCAAAATCCTAATTTTGTAGACGCCTTAAACAACAAGGGGGTTGTACTTAGAGAATTAAAACAAATTCAAGAGGCAGTTTTTTGCTACAAGACAGCACTCCTCATCAATCCTCAGTTTGCTCAAGGGTACTTCAATTTAGGTAATGCGTTTAAGGAATTAGACAGCTCGTTGCTTGCGCAGATCAACTACCAGCGAGCGCTCACCGTAGACCACAAGTATCAAAGCGCCAAGTGGGCAATAGCGCTGCTAAATATACCAACATACATTAACTCTAACGAACAACTGGAGGAGTCTCGCGCTGCATTGAATCGTGCCCTTGTCGCACTCTCAAAAGAATGTGGCGATTCAGACTTTTTAAATGCATACCAAAGCATTGGCGTACACCAACCCTTTTACCTTGCTTATCAAGAACGAAACAACAAAGAGTTAATGATGCAATACGGGCAAATCTGCCATAGGGTGATGACCCACTGGGAAAGCAAATGGAGGGCGGAGCTCCAAAATAGTACTCAAAAATACTCACTAATTGATCAGCCAAACACGCAAACCGCAGCGGCTTTCACCGCTAATATGCGTCCTAAAATCAAGCTCGGCATCATCAGCGATCAAATACGGTATCACTCCGTATGGAATGCTATTACTAAGGGATTGGTTGAGCATTTAAACCCTGAAAACTTCGAAATTCATATTTTCTACTTGGGAACTCTTAATGATGAGCAAACTGATTTTGCAAAATCAAAAGCAACATCCTTCACCCAGAATTTACCAACACTAAAGGACTGGGCTAATTCTGTTTTAAGCAAAGAATTAGATGCGCTGCTCTACCCGGAGGTTGGCATGCACGCGCTGACCCTTCAGTTGGCTCACCTAAGGCTGGCCCCTTTGCAAATGGTGAGCTGGGGTCATCCACAAACAACGGGAATTGAGACTATTGACTACTTTATTTCCTCAGAGGACTTTGAGGACTCTCAATCGCAAAATGCGTATTGCGAGAAGCTCTTTAATTTACCCTCCTTAGGCTGCACTTACGCAGAACTGCAAATTCAACCAAAAACTGTTGATCTTATTGATAATGGAGTGGGAGATGACTCTGTCAAGCTTTTATGCCCAGGTGCTTTGTTTAAATATTCACCCGAATATGATTGGACTTTTGCAGCCATAGCAAAAGCTCTTAAGGAGCAAACCAACACGCATACTACGCGAGCTGTTAGCGCCCCTCAATATCAGTTCCTATTTCTCTACCGGGACGCAGCTGCCTGTGAGCTTTTTAAGCAGCGACTTGAAAAATCATTTGAATCCAAAGCTTTAGATATCAGAGAGTGGGTCGTTTTTTTGCCTTGGATGAACCCACAGTCCTTTTACGGCCTTATGCATAAATGTGACCTCTTCTTGGATACGCTCGGCTTCTCAGGCTTTAATACAGCAATGCAAGCAGTTGAATGCGGACTGCCGCTTGTTGCGAAAAGTGGTCGTTTTTTAAGGGGTCGATTCGCAAGTGCGATCTTAAACAAGCTAGAGCTCAAACAATGCATCGCCTCTTCAGACCAAGATTACGTTGAAAAGGTTGTCAAACTTGCAAGCAACCCAGATATTCGTTCCACTATTCGTTCGCAACTGATTGCTCAGCGCCACATTCTGTTCAGTGATTTAGAGCCAGTAAGAGCATTTGAAAAGTTTTTAGCTTCCAAATGCGCCTAGCGTGCGTTTGTTTACACCTCAGGTAAGCGGCTCAAAAGTCCACTTAGACTCGCACCCTACCCCACATTGGGCACATTACAGATACTGATTTTGGAATGTTTTGCTTGAATTGGTCACAAAAAACAATACCAAAGTGACAATTGCTTATTTTTGTAGCCAAGGAGCTAATCTTTCCACGATAATCTAGGGTTACAGTCAAAAAGACTACTTTCTCTTTATACGTCTTAATGGATTTTTTATGAGTTTACAGTGCGGCATCGTCGGTTTACCCAATGTGGGCAAGTCCACCCTTTTTAATGCGCTTACCAAAGCGGGTATTGCAGCTGAGAATTATCCGTTTTGCACGATTGAACCCAATGTGGGCGTGGTCGAAGTTCCTGACTCACGCTTGAAAGACTTATCCGAGATTGTCAAACCTGAGCGCGTTGTCCCCGCTATCGTAGAGTTTGTGGACATTGCGGGTCTGGTCGCGGGAGCCAGTCAAGGCGAGGGACTCGGAAACCAGTTCTTAGCACACATCCGTGAAACGGACGCCATTGTTAACGTTGTTCGCTGTTTTGAAGATGACAACATTATTCACGTTGCCGGGAAAATCGACCCCATTTCGGATTTAGAGGTTATTCAAACTGAGTTATGTTTAGCAGATTTGGGGACCGTTGAGAAATCAATTGCTCGTTACACCAAGGCAGCCAAATCAGGCACTGATAAAGAAGCGATCAAACTCGTGCCACTTCTCACTGCCTGCCAAACAGCATTAAATCAAGGCCATCCCGTTCGCACTTTGCCATTTTCTGCTGACGAGTGGGCTATGCTAAAACCGTTTTGCTTAATCACAGCTAAACCTGCCATGTTTGTTGGTAATGTGAGCGAGGACGGGTTTGAAAACAATGACTACTTAAAACGACTTCAAGCCCTCGCTGAATCACAAAAAGCACCTATGGTTGCAATCTGCGCAAAAATGGAAGCTGACATGAGCGATATGGATGATGCTGAGAAAGAACTCTTTTTATCCGAAATGGGACAAAGCGAGCCTGGATTGAACAGACTCATACGAGCAGCTTACGAGTTGCTTGGGCTACAAACTTATTTCACCGCTGGGGTCAAAGAGGTTCGTGCATGGACCATACACAAAGGCGACACAGGCCCCAAAGCAGCAGGCGTCATTCATACGGATTTTGAAAAAGGCTTTATTCGAGCTCAAACCATTGCTTTCTCGGACTTCATTACTTTCAAAGGCGAGCAAGGCGCTAAAGACGCTGGAAAAATGAGAGCTGAAGGTAAGGAGTATGTAGTACAAGACGGGGACGTCATGAATTTCTTATTCAGTCCATGATTTTTAGGACATGCATCAATGTATCTGAGAGTTGCGATTGATGGGTTGGCAGATCAGAGGCCAGAGGCAATGAGTTTTTGAACTGCGTCTACAGCATTAGACCTTACACGTCAACAGCATTAATGGATGAAACAGTGTTTATTTATTTGTCATCCTCCATTTGATCAATTTAAGCAAATAGCTCCATTAATCCTTAAGTAACAACATTTTGAACTAAAGAATCCTTCCTGTGTATACGGGGAAATTCTCAGCAGTTTTGAATATTTTTTTACCCTAGGTAACGACTATTTAGCCTGTGTACTCGCTACAATCGTGCCTACTTTTTAAGCAATTCATCTACGCCTACTTTAATGCAACTGGGTAATCACTTTACTGAAAACAATATATTTGTTGCCCCCATGGCTGGAGTAACAGATCGCCCTTTCAGGACCCTTTGCAAAAAACTGGGTGCAGGCTACGCCGTCAGTGAGATGGTCACCTCAAGGCCCGACTTAATCAATAGCGCTAAGACACAAAGGCGTTTGAATCATGAGGGTGAATCTGGCCTGATTGCTGTTCAAATTGCGGGCACAGAACCCGAGGCAATGGCTGATGCTGCTTTATTTAACATCCAGCGCGGAGCCCAAGTTATAGATATTAATATGGGCTGCCCAGCCAAGAAAGTCTGTAACAAGTGGGCAGGTTCAGCGTTGATGCAAGACGAGGGTCTTGCAGCAAACATAATTGAGGCCGTGGTTGAGGCATGCTCCAGCGAGAATGTACCTGTCACACTCAAAATGCGCACTGGGTGGAGTGAGGAGGTCAAAAATGCAAGTCGGATTGCGCTCCTTGCGCAAAACATCGGCGTTCAAATGATCACGATACACGGCAGAACCCGTGAACTTGGATACAAAGGTTTTGCAGAATACGACACGATCAAACACGTTAAATCTATTCTAAGAATACCGGTTGTAGCTAACGGTGACATAGACACACCGGAGAAAGCTGCGCTCGTGCTCGCTCAAACCGGAGCTGATGCGGTAATGATTGGGCGCGCAGCTATGGGTAGGCCTTGGATATTCAGAGAAATCACGCATTTCCTAGAAACGGGGAGACTACTCGCTTCCCCGCTTATCGCAGAAGTTAAGACCTTGATGCTTGAGCATTTAGAAGATCATTACAGCTTATACGGTTCGGTTCTTGGCGTTCGCAGCGCACGCAAGCATATTGGGTGGTATGTAAAAGGCCTGCCAGGTTATGAGTTCTTTAAAGACTCCATGAATTTACTACAAACAACGCAAGAGCAACTTGTCTCAGTTGGCAATTACTTTGACAGCCTTGCTGAGCGATCTGACCGACTACCCGCAGCAACATTTGATATTTCCGAGAAAGTATATGAGTAAAAAACAAATTGAAGACGCAATCAAACACAGTCTTGAGTCCTATTTCAAGGACCTCAGAGGCTCAGAGCCTGACAACTTACACGACATGATTATTAAGATTGTTGAGAAACCACTCCTAGAAGTTGTCCTAAAACATGCTGACAATAATCAATCAAAAGCCTCACAGTGGTTAGGACTGAACAGAAACACACTTCGCAAGAAACTAACCGATCACAAAATGCTTTGATTTTTTTAGTTGATTTCTTATCTATCTTTGACATAAATTTTTGAGCTTTAAGTGCTCAAAAAATACACGGAAAAATTTCATGAACGCCTTAATTTCAGTCTCAGACAAGACCGGTATCGTAGATTTCGCAAAAGCGCTACATCAACTTGGGATTAAACTCATATCAACAGGCGGCACCGCAAAATTATTAAGCAACGAAGGACTCCCGGTTCAAGAGGTTGCGGAGCTCACCGGATTCCCAGAAATGCTTGATGGAAGGGTCAAAACCCTGCACCCTGGAGTTCACGCTGGTTTACTCGCAAGGCGAGATGACGCACATCACATGCAATCCCTTAAGGACCACAACATCGACACGATCGATCTTTTGGTGGTTAATTTGTACCCCTTTGAAGCCACTGTCGCTAAGGCCGATTGCTCACTAGAGGATGCAATTGAAAATATTGACATCGGCGGTCCAGCCATGGTTCGCAGTGCAGCGAAGAATTGGCAAGATGTGGGGGTGATTACTGATGCATCTCAGTACTCTTTGGTACTTCATGAGCTTCAAACTCTCAAAAAGCTCACACCCCAAACTCGCTTCAATTTAAGTGTTGCAGCCTTTAACCGTATCAGCAATTACGACGCGAGCATTAGCAACTATTTATCTGCACGCCAAGAAAGCGGTACTCTGTCGCAGTTCCCAGGGCAACTCAACGGACGCTTCACAAAAATACAAGACCTTCGTTACGGCGAAAATCCTCACCAAAGCGCTGCTTTATACAAAGACCTAGACGCAGGAGCCGGCACTTTGGTGAGTGCACAGCAGCTACAAGGAAAAGAGCTCTCATTCAATAATTTAGCCGATGCAGATGCGGCCTGGGAGTGTGTGAAAAGTTTCTCAGAAACTGCATGCGTTATTGTCAAGCACGCTAACCCCTGCGGCGTGGCCACAGGTGCCCAGGCCATGGATGCTTACACAAGAGCATTTAGTACGGATCCGACCTCCGCATTTGGAGGCATCATTGCATTTAACTGTGCGCTTGATGCAACTACGGCCAGTGCCATATCTGAAAAATTTGTAGAAGTTCTAATTGCCACAGATTACAGTGCTGAGTCACTCCAAGTTCTTGCCAAAAAACCAAACGTTCGCGTTCTAAAAATAACACTACCCAACACCGTTCACGATTCAACGCCAAACGCCCAGTCACTCCACTCGCAGTCTTTTGCACTTGGTACTCAAGGACTTGATATCAAACGCATTGGAGGCGGTCTGTTGGCGCAAACTGCTGATACGCATCTCTTAAGCTTAAGTGACCTAAAAGTGGTTACAAAGGTTAAGCCCACCCCTACACAGATTCAAGATATGCTTTTTGCATGGAAAGTGGCTAAGTTCGTTAAGAGCAATGCCATTGTGTTTTGTGCTAACTCAATGACCTTGGGAGTAGGTGCGGGGCAGATGAGTAGACTAGATTCTGCTCGAATTGCAAGCATTAAGGCTGAGCATGCTGGCCTGTCGCTTAAGGGATCTGTTGTTGCAAGTGATGCCTTCTTCCCCTTTAGAGACGGACTAGATGTTGTCGTGAAGGCTGGTGCTACCTGCGTTATACAGCCAGGGGGCTCTATGCGAGATCAAGAGGTTATTGATGCCGCTGATGAGCAAGGCGTTGCTATGGCCTACACAGGGGTTAGGCACTTTAGGCACTAAGTAACCTGAAGACCCGGGGTTATAAACCCCTTGGTCTTGGATTACTTGACTGAGGGGCTTAAGCGATTTACTAAAGCTCTTTGGTTTGCACCTAGGGTTTTGCTCAGTTCACTGGAAAGTAGTGAATTAGTTTAATTTGCTCATCACCTCGCGGGCAATAGCAATAGTTTGATCGATATCCTCATTCGTATGTGCAGCGCTTACGAAACCTGCTTCGTAAAGAGCTGGAGCAATGTAAACCCCTTTATCCAATAACCCATGAAAGAGCTGGTTAAATTTTTGACCATCACTCTTCATCACTTGCCCGTAATTACTGGGGAGTTCAGGGAGTAGGAAAAATCCAAACATCGCACCCTGACAGTCAGCGGCAAAGTCAACTCCCGTTTCTTTTGCGACGTGCATAAGACCATCCACGAGCGAGCGGGTTCTTTGACTAATGGAGTCCCAAAATCCTGGGCGTTGAATTTCTTTTAAAGTCGCTAGACCACAAGCGGTTGCAACAGGGTTACCACTTAAAGTTCCAGCCTGATAAACAGGACCCAGCGGAGCAAGTTGCTCCATGATTGCACGAGATCCACCAAAGGCAGCCAAAGGCATACCCCCGCCGATCACCTTACCCATAACTGTTATGTCGGGCTTAAAGCCTGGAATTTGAGCTGCATAGACACTTTGAGCACCTCCAAGTGCAACCCTAAACCCAGTCATCACCTCATCAAAGACCAGCAACGCGCCGTACTGCGTGCACAGTTCTCTACAACGCTTCATGAACTCAACGCTAGCTCTGACAAAATTCATATTACCTGCTATGGGCTCGATCATCACGCAGGCGAGCTCCTTGCCGTGTAAGGCAAACGCTTCCTCAAGCTGAGCCACGTTGTTGTACTCGAGCACAAGCGTGTGTTGAACAACCTCTGCGGGGACACCAGCACTAGTAGGATTCCCAAAGGTCGCCAAACCCGAACCCGCTTTAACTAAAAGTGCGTCGGCGTGTCCGTGGTAGCACCCCTCAAACTTAATAATCTTATTGCGCCCTGTAGCACCCCTTGCCAAACGCAGCGCACTCATCCCGGCCTCGGTGCCTGAGCTTACCAGGCGGACCATCTCCATAGAGGGCATTAATTTTAGAATCTCCTCAACCAACTCCACCTCACGCAGTGTGGGGGCACCAAAGGAGAAGCCGTCCTTTAGGGCCTCTTGCACAGCGTGCACAACCACGGGGTTACCGTGTCCCAAGATCATGGGGCCCCACGAACCAATGTAGTCAATGAATTTCTGATCGTTTTCATCCCAGAAATAAGCCCCCTGCGCTCGGCGCACAAAACGAGGTGTACCACCAACAGCTCGGAAGGCTCTAACAGGGGAATTGACTCCGCCAGGTATTACACGGCGAGCCCTGTCGAAATAAGTTTGATTCAAATCGGTCATAGTGATGTGCGCAAGCAAGAGTTGATGTTGGTTACAGTGTTAAAAGAAACGCTATTGGCTGAATCCGGTCAAAGTGGTTCTAACAAGATCATGAAAAGAGAATTTAGAGTTAATGTCGCGTTGTGATTTTAGGTAATCCGAAATCATCGATCTGATCTGCGGAACTCTCCGGTTCGACAGCATCATCATCGCCCTCACTCATACTTTGAGTCCAAAAAAGACGGTCCGGTAAAACCTGTCCCATACCTGGTTGATAACCCGCAAGTAAACAGCCGTCTAAATAATTAAGCGCCTCTTTGGTTGCCACCTCTAGATCGCAACCAACAGCGATAAGCGATGCAATTACGGCACTCAAAGTATCCCCGGTTCCCGTGAAAACTGCATCTTGACGCTCGAATTTCTCGGTTAACAAAACGTTATAGGGTGTACACAGTACATTTTCAAAAGTCTGTGTAGTCGGGGTCAGCCCCGTCACGAGCGTGTAGGGAACACCCAACTCACCGGCGGCTTTTGCCAACTCCCGCGGAGTCGGGGCTCTCGCGTTGCTCCAATCGGGTAACAACCAGCGAGACAAAGTACTGTAGTTACCAATCAGCAGGGTAGTCTGTGGCAGCACCAGATCTTTAAATGCCTCTAGGTAGTTCTCTATCTCCTCGTCCTCCCACCAAGACAGATCTGGCATGTAGGCGATCACGGGAAGATCCGCGTAATCTGCTGTGACCTCTGCGACGACGCTTAAAGCTTCGGGGCTTCCGCAAAAGCCAACTTTAAAAACCTGAACCGTCACGTCCTCTAAAACAGCACGCGCTTGTTCACTAACGCCTTCTGGGTCAATGCAAAAGTGGCTGCGAATTTCAGCGGTATCTTTTACATAACACCCCGTTACGACCGGCAAAGTGTGCGCACCCACAGAATTGCAAGACAAGATATCCGCAGTTATTCCGCCTCCCCCACTGGGGTCATTGGAATTAAAGGTCAACACACAAGGGTAGGATGCGTCGACATCAGTGTCGGCATCGTCTTGGTCTGGTGTTGGGGGATGGGTATAGTTGCTCATAATAAATCGATACAATGGGCATTCATTTTGGGCCCTCACCAGGGAATTGTGCCGTATTTTTGGGAAGAATATCTTGACTACAACTTGGATGTGTTTAATTTGTGGATGGATTTACGATGAAACCGTTGGCGCTCCTGAGCACGGGATAGCAGCGGGGACTCCATGGGCCGAGGTTCCCATGAACTGGACATGCCCTGAGTGCGGTGCGCGTAAGGAAGACTTTGAGATGGTAGAGATTTAAACCCTTACCCCTATTAAATTGCCTTTATTGGCTATAAAGATCATTTTCCTTAGACCGCCCCGCTGCTATTCGGGCTTTGCTCTCTTGAGATCTAAGACCCCGAAACTCTTTATTTATCAACAAAGAAGATTATTGTTAAATTCTCTTTTTACTTTGTATTTTTATTCAGTCAGACTTAATTCATTTTTATTTTCGTAAATTGCTTTTTCTATAAGGACACTTATGCGCATCGATCAAACAGCACTTGACCAACTCTTCTTAAACGCTCGTTCCTCTAATGGGTTCATTGACAAGCCTGTTTCTGAGTCGCTTTTAAAGGAAATTTACGACTTGGCCAAATTTGGTCCAACCTCTATGAACACGCAGCCAGCGCGTTTCATCATGCTTACCTCTGCAGCGGCAAAAGAAAGAGTGATGCCGGCCATGCTCCCAGGTAACGTTGATAAAACCAAGTCTGCACCCGTCATCGTCATCGTTGCATCGGACGCTCATTTTTACGAACATCTGCCAAAGACCTTTCCCAACAAACCAGATGCTAAAGAGATGTTTGCTGCAAACGCTGGCTTAGCCCAAGCCACTGCAACACGCAATACAACTCTGGGCGGTGCGTATTTCATGATTGCGGCTCGTGCTCATGGCTTGGACTGCGGACCCATGAGCGGTTTTGACGCTGCAAAAGTCAACGCTGAATTCTTTCCAGACGGTAAACACAAAGTCGATTTCTTGTTAAACCTGGGATATGCAGATTCCTCCAAAATTTTTCCACGCAACCCGCGCCTTAGTTTCGAAGAAGCTTGCAAGGTGCTTTAATTAGTCCTAGCTGAACAAAGTGTAAACAGGGCCATTTAGCCCTGTATTTTTTCTAAATCTTGCTCCTATTCATTCGTCAATTACCCTTGGTCCCCAGCGCTTTATGAAAACATTTGCAACTGTCGATGAGCTCATTGCCTGTGTTGGCCAAGAAGTATCTACGAGTGATTGGATCAAGATAGACCAAGAAAAAATAAACCAGTTTGCCACTGCAACTGGGGATCATCAGTGGATTCATACGGATCCCATCAAAGCCAGTCAAGGCCCCTTTAAAACCACTATTGCTCATGGATTTCTAACGCTATCGCTGATTCCTGAGATGCTTAGAACTGCACTGTGTTTTCCGCCCTCCAGCATGGCTATCAATTACGGATTGAACAAGGTACGGTTTACAAACCCAGTGCCTGTGAACTCTCAACTTAGAGGACATTTTTATTTACTGGAGGTTGAATCCTTAAAGGATCAGCAAACGCAAGTTATTAACGGATTTCAAATGATTTGGAGAATCACCATCGAACAAGATGGCACCTCCAAACCCGTTTGCATAGCAGAGTCAGTGGTGCGAAGATATCACTAGACACCTCAGGGATGACTTCACATCTGTAGCAACCTGTTATTTACTTATCGGCTACGCGTTGCCTAAACGGATTGCGCAAAGTCATTTTGCCGCCAGGCCTCATAGGCCACAATAGCAACTGAATTAGACAGATTCAGACTGCGCTGACCACTGAGCATAGGTAACAAGAGCCTTTGCGACTCAGGGAAACTCTCTCTAATGGGCACAGGAAGCCCCTTGGTCTCAGATCCAAAAAATAGCCAGTCTGCAGGCTTAAACTGCTGACTGAATACATTTTGTGTCCCCTTTGTTGTGAGTGCAAAGCAGCGCCTCAAATCGGGGGCAGCAGTGTCCAAGAATGCTTGCCAACTTGCGTATTTTTTGACCTTCGCGTACTCATGGTAGTCTAGGCCGGCGCGACGCATCAAAGGATCCGTCATATGAAAACCAAGTGGCTCTATTA
This sequence comes from uncultured Burkholderiales bacterium, assembly GCA_903949285.1. Lineage (GTDB taxonomy): Bacteria > Pseudomonadota > Gammaproteobacteria > Burkholderiales > Burkholderiaceae_C > Limnohabitans. The sequence continues at coordinate 11,275 of CAJAYT010000119.1, read as the reverse complement.
AATGTAGACTACAGCCCGTGTTTGCGCATAGTCTAATCACGTTCCCTGTGTTGGGGGGTATCTCAGGGTGAACTAAAACAATATTAAACATGTACGGATGAATTTGGTTGCTGAGCGCGGGTTGAAAAACACTGATTAAACCTAGGTCTTTTATGTCCAGATCAATTAATCTACCTGACCCCTTAGAATTGGATCGTTCATTATCGCCTTTGGATACGCTAATCTTAGTCAGAACTTTGCCGCGCCCCACTTTAAGTGGTGCATTCATTGAATTTAAATATGTACAAATGAGTTCTAAAAAGTACGAATGAATACGAGTGCCCCACCAACCTTAGATCCCGTTGCCGCGCTACGCTTTAGAGCACTACAAAGTGCTGACAAACCTGCGTGGCTTCACAACGAGGTAGCTCGGCGCATGGAACAACGATTAGACTGGTTTAAGGAAACCCCCCAGAGTTGGATAGACTGGGAACCTATCAACGGTGGGCTCGCGACTCACTCGAACCTTCTTGCTCGGTACCCCGCAATCGACACCTGCGTCATCGAATTCAACCATAGGCGACAATCGCAGGCACAACAGCAGCTATCGACCAAGGGGTTGGCTCGCTTCTTACCCGTCCTCAAAAACTCGAAACTCTTTAAACGTGGCAAGCAAACTTTCTCCCTATTGAAAGCACCTGATAAAACACAAGCAGATTTGGTGTGGGCCAATATGCTTTTGCACCTAGTGCCTAATCCCAGCGAGCTCATAAGCGCTTGGCATCAGTCCCTTAGGGTCGGTGGTTGGGTGATGTTTAGTTGCCTTGGGCCTGACACCAGTCTTCAACTTCGAGACCTCTACAAGCAGCTTGGATGGCCCGAACCAGCGCACGAATTTACGGACATGCATGACTGGGGAGACATGCTGGTGGAGGCGGGATTTGCAGATCCAGTCATGGATATGGAGCGTATTACGCTCACCTACTCCTCCCCTGAGTCACTGATGCAAGACTTGAGAGCCCTTGGGCGTAATTTCAATCGCACCCGGTTTAACGCTCTTAGGGGCAGAAAATGGTTGCAAGACTTTAAATCTAATTTAAACGCATTGGGCAGGACTGAAAATAATGACTCTAAGCCTGAACAAGCATTAAAAATACCGCTGACATTTGAGATCATTTATGGCCACGCATTCAAAGTAGCCCCAAAGATTAAAGTCTCAGAGTCTTCGGCTTTCTCGGCCGAGGATATGAGGGCCATGCTCAGAGCAAACAAGAATTAAAGTGAGGATTAACTCAAAAACCGGTTTCGAATGGACGCCTCAATACCCTTAGCATCCAGGCCGAGTTGGGCCAGAATCTTTACTGGATCGCCGTGAACCGTAAATTCATCGGGAATTCCCAGTCTTAGTACGGGCAAATTTATTCCAGCATCTTGAAGTGCCTCTAACACAGCACTTCCCGCGCCCCCCATCAGTACACCCTCCTCTACGGTTACGATGGCACTGTGTTGGCTCGCTAGCTCGATCAGCAGTTCTTTATCAAGTGGTTTTGCCCATCTCATGTTGGCAACTGTTGCATCAAGCTTTTCTGCAACTTCAAGACAAGGGTACAAAAGGGTCCCAAAAGCAAGTATGGCAATGCTGGGTTGATCGCCTGCGCTCCTCAGGATGCGCCGACGCACCTCCCCTCGCCCGTAGGGCAGTGTTTGCTCAACGCTTCCGGTCTTCGTGCCTACTCCGGACCCTCTGGGGTAACGTACCGCCACACAGTGATCTTGTGCATAGGCTGTCGACAAAAGAGAGTAGCACTCAGCCTCATCGGCTGGACAAGCAACACTCACATTGGCAACACATCTTAAGAAGGCTATGTCGTATATGCCGGCGTGTGTTGCCCCGTCGGCACCAACAATGCCGGCTCGGTCAAGTGCAAGAACCAGCGGCAAGTTTTGCAACGCAACGTCATGAATAAGTTGATCGTATGCTCTTTGCAAGAATGTTGAATATATGGCGACTACGGGCTTCATCCCCTCACACGCCAAGCCTGCAGCGAAGGTGAGTGCGTGCTGCTCAGCGATACCAACATCAAAATACCGATTGGGAAACTTTTGTTCAAACTCCACCATGCCCGATCCCTCGCGCATGGCAGGGGTTATGCCCATGAGCCTTTTGTCGTGTGCAGCCATGTCGCAAAGCCAAGAACCAAATACTTGACTAAAGGTTTGTTTAGGCGTTGATGTCGGGGGTGTAATACCGACCTTAGGATCAAACTTTCCAGGGCCGTGGTACATCACAGGATCAGACTCTGCGAGCTTGTAGCCTTGTCCCTTTTTGGTGACTACATGGAGGAACTGGGGCCCTTTCAGGCCTTTAATATTCTCAAGTGTTGGAATCAATGAATCCAAATCATGGCCATCGATGGGGCCAATGTAATTAAACCCGAATTTTTCAAATAACGTAGCTGGAACTACGAAGCCTTTGGCTTGCTCCTCAAAGCGTTTGGCAAGCTCAAATAAAGGGGGGGCACCTTTTAAAATTTGTTTGCCCGCTTCTTTTGCACTTGCATAAAAACGACCGCTCATGAGTTGCGCCAGATACCTGTTCAACGCTCCAACGGGAGGGCTGATGGACATATCGTTGTCGTTCAATATAACCAAAATGTTGCAATCAGCAACGCCTGCGTTGTTGAGTGCCTCAAACGCCATACCTGCAGTCATTGCCCCGTCACCAATGATGGCTACGCAGTTTCTGTGCTCACCTTTTTCTTTCGCGGCGACCGCCATGCCAAGGGCTGCTGAGATACTGGTTGAGGAGTGCGCGGTACCAAATGCATCGTAAATACTCTCACTGCGCATTGGAAATCCACTGATACCACCGAGCTGGCGAAGGGAGGACATAGTGTCTCTTCGCCCTGTCAAAATTTTGTGTGGATAAGTTTGGTGTCCTACATCCCAGACCAAGCGGTCCTCTGGTGTATTGAACACATAATGAAGTGCAATAGATAACTCAACAGTGCCTAAGTTGGAGCTTAGATGGCCGCCGGTTTTAGATACGCTATTGATCAAGTACTCCCTCAACTCGTTGGCCAAAGGCTTAAGCTGCTCTTTGGAGAGCAACCTGAGATCTGAAGGAGATTGGATTTGATCTAACATTTTAAAAATCTAATATCTTCGATTAACAATTTTCAAAGCAATTGCTACTAGCGCATCACTATTCGATAAATTGCTATCGAACAAAGCTTGGTTAGCTTGGACCAGTAACACATCGGCCTTGTGTTTAGCAGCGTCCAAACCCATCAAAGATACATAGGTTGGTTTGTCGGTGTTAGCATCTTTGCCCGCCGTTTTACCTAAAACCGCAGAATCAGCGGTTACGTCTAATATATCGTCTACAACTTGAAATGCAAGTCCCAACGCACTTCCAAATATTTTCAGCTTCTCTAGTGCGTGCTCTGAAACACCTGCACACAACGCCCCTGCTATAACACTTGCCTCAAGGAGCGCTCCCGTTTTGAGGTTGTGCATGTGACTGAGTTCAGCCTCGTTTAAGCGCTTACCCACACTGGCTAAATCAATTGCTTGCCCACCGGCCATTCCGTTATGACCCGCCGCCCTTGCAATCAATGAACAGAGTTTTAGCTGCAAATCAGCGGGAATCAAAGTGTTTTCAGGCGTCAGCACCTCAAAAGCCAACGCTTGAAGGGTGTCTCCAGTCAAGAGTGCGGTTGCTTCGCCGAACTGAACATGAACGGTTGGCTTACCGCGTCGCAGGACATCGTTGTCCATGCACGGCATGTCATCATGGACAAGGGAGTAAGCGTGAATAAGCTCAATAGCACAAGCCGCACGCATTGCAGCTTCCCTGCGCCACCCTCTCTCATTCAAATCTTGATCATGAATACCAGCATCAAATGCACCCAGTACAAGCAGGGATCGTAAGCGCTTACCACCACCAAGAACCGCATATTTCATAGGTTCCGATAAATTAGCGGGCGCATCAACGGGTATCCACTGGTTTAAAGCGGCCTCAATTTCGGACAACCCTAGGGCGCTCCAAGACTCTAGATCAAAAGACTGCGTAAGGTTCAAGGTGCGACTTTCCAAGGTTTTAACTCGCCGTCTTCAAGCAACTTGATCTGATCCTCAACCGCGCTCAGTTGTTCCCGGCAAAATTTAAGCAATAAGGCCCCCCTTTTGTAGGAGGTTAGTAACTTCTCTAAGGGCAACTGCCCCGACTCCATTTGAGATACCAACTCCTCGATTTCGCCAAGCGCACTCTCGTAGCTCTGCGGTGCGGGTGCCTCGTCTATAGGGGTTGAAACGGAAGGGGCCTTTGGCATGCTATTTGTACTCAAGTGTTGGTAGAAAGTCTCAATTGTAGGGCGATGAAAGCACCCAAATAGTAGTACCCGGGGTAGAATCGGGGTTTTCTGCCAGAAATAACTGGTTTTCCCTATAACTTCTATTACTTCCCTGTGGGGAGTCTTTAGGTCAGGTCAAAATGTCTGATTTAAGTCTTCAACTGCAGCAGGCGTTTAGTCAACTTCCTGTCTCTAGCTACTCCGATGAAGCGCTTTTTAAGCGTGAAATCGATACTTTGTTCGCCAAAGGGCCTAACTACGTCGGTCATAGCTTGTCTGTGCCCGAATTAGGGGACTACCATGCGATACAGCAAGAGCGGGAGGGCCGGGTGCTGATACGCACCGAAAATGGGATTGAGTTGCTCTCCAACGTTTGCCGACACCGGCAAGCCGTGATTCTCAGGGGCCGTGGCAATCTACGCCACACACCCAACGGTTCCAGCCCCAATGGCGCTAGTTCCAACATTGTTTGCCCCCTGCACCGCTGGACCTATGCAACAAATGGTGAATTAATAGGCGCCCCACACTTTGCTCAGGATCCTTGCTTGAACCTGAGTCGCTACAAACTCCAAGAGTGGAATGGCCTGCTCTTTGAGGACAATGGGCGCGATATTGCCAATGACCTCAAAGCTTTGTCGCCCCTGTCAAGCCTTGACTTTAGCGGGTACGCACTAGACCATGTTGAGTTGCATACTTGCAACTACAACTGGAAAACATTTATCGAGGTTTACCTTGAAGACTATCACGTTGGTCCCTTTCATCCCGGTCTTGGAAACTTTGTAACCTGCGATGACCTGCGCTGGCAATTCGGAGATCAGTTCTCCGTTCAAACTGTAGGCATTGCCAACAGACTGGGTAAAGCGGGATCGCCTGTTTACCAGCGTTGGCAAGAAGCACTCTTGAAGTACAGAGACCATAAGGTGCCCGAGCACGGCGCGATTTGGCTGACCTACTACCCTCACATCATGGTGGAGTGGTACCCCCATGTTCTCACGGTTTCAACCCTTCACCCCATTAGCGCCACACAAACAATGAACCGTGTGGAGTTTTACTACCCAGAAGAAATTGTTGCATTTGAGCGTGAGTTCGTTGAAGCTCAAAGGGCCGCCTATATGGAAACCTGCGTAGAGGACGACGAAATCGCAGAACGCATGGACGCAGGTCGACTCGCATTATTACAACGCGGTGATAACGAGGTCGGTCCCTATCAAAGCCCCATGGAAGACGGCATGCAACAGTTTCACGAGTGGTACCGCAGGAGCATGACGGACCCAACAAATTCTGAAGAGTAACCTGGTTACTTTCTCTGCGGTTCAATCAAACGTTATTTTCCTCTGGGGTCTGTCTTGGTCTATCAAACAATCATTTCTGCAGCCGAATTAAAGACGCTTCTCAGCGATCAGCCCAAGCATTCAAAAGTTGTCATCTTTGACTGCAGCTTTGATCTCGGTGATCCCTCAAAAGGTTTGACCCAGTATAAAGACAGCCGCATCGCTGGGGCTTTATACGCAAGTCTGGATACCGACTTGTCAGCGCACAACCCAAGCGACGCTATTAATGGGGGGCGACACCCCTTACCCAAGAGAGAGCTTTTTGCTGCTTGGCTCACCAGCATGGGAGTTGATAACACCACTCAAGTAGTTGTGTACGATAGACAAGGCGTGAACTTTTGCGGTCGACTTTGGTGGATGCTCAAGTGGTGTGGACACACAGGCGTTGCTATCTTAGACGGCGGCCTCAAAGCATGGACGGATGCGGGTGGGGCAACCGAGAGCGGCGACTTACGCGAAACTACTTTTCACAGTGCAACCTCATTTCAACTGCACAATCCTTTGGTGCAAATGCTAGAAATAGACACCTTAAAGGGGGCATTAGCGCAACCTACTCCACCGACTTTAATCGATGCTCGCGCTACTCCTCGCTTTAAAGGCGAGGTGGAGCCATTAGATCCAGTTGCTGGTCATATTCCCGGTGCACTTAACAGACCTTTCAACAAAAACTTTGATGAGCATGGGTTTTTTAAAAACAAAGATGAGTTGAGGAAAGAGTTCGGTGCACTGCTGAGCAATGTGGATACGAGCAGTGTCATCCACCAGTGCGGCAGCGGCGTTAGTGCAGTGCCCAATTTGGTAGCAATGGTTATTGCAGGCTTTGGTTATACAACCCTTTATCCGGGGAGTTGGAGTGAATGGTCTAGAGTTAGCGGAGCGCCCGTAGAGCGCTAAGTCAAACTCACGCTTGAATATATATACAAATTTAAAGATTGGTCTTTAACGATCCATCCAACGATCGCACTGATCTCGATTCCCATATTAACCTAGCTACACAGCTACAAAGTGTCTCTCGTAAATCATGACTTATAGTGTCAAGGAAATTTTTTATACGCTTCAGGGTGAAGGCCTGCGTGCAGGGCGTGCATCCGTCTTTTGTAGGTTCGCGGGCTGCAACCTGTGGTCGGGCCGAGAGGAGGATAGGGAAAGTGCAATTTGCCAGTTCTGTGATACTGATTTTGTAGGAACAGACGGCACGTTGGGTGGTAAGTTTATTCATGCAACTGAGCTTGCGTCGCAAATTGCTTCCTTGTGGCCAACTGGACAAGATAATCGATATGTTGTCCTAACAGGGGGCGAGCCCTTACTCCAAGTTGATCAATCGCTGGTTCAAGCATTACACGACCTCAACTTTGAGATAGCCGTGGAAACCAACGGTACTGTCATGGCACCTGTTGGGATTGACTGGATCTGTGTAAGTCCAAAAGCAGGCGCTGAATGGATCCAAAGAAGTGGGCATGAGTTGAAACTTGTCTATCCCCAGGCCTTACTTATGCCCAGCATGATTAAGCCCAGTGGTTTCGAGCACTACCTTCTCCAGCCCATGGACGGTCCTAATCAACGAGAACACACAGTACAAGCTATCGACTACTGTCAAAAGAATCCAAAGTGGAGACTTTCAGTTCAAACACATAAAATTTTGGAGATCCGTTAGTGCCTGAACAAAAACAACAATTCGAGCTCTCGCAAAGATTTTATTTTGAGGCAGCTCATACTTTAAACCGCAAAATTGAAACCGAAGGGAGTCTGCGAATACATGGCCATACCTACGAGGCTGAGGTGGCTTTAGTGGGCACACCCGATCCAGCATCGGGTATGCTGATTGATTTGGCACTTCTGAGACAAGAGATAGAGCGTGTTAGGAGTATGTTAGATCATCGCTTTTTAGACGAAGTACAGGAAATTGGTCCGGTTACCTTAGAGAACCTATGTGCATTCATAAAAAACCAATTAACCATCAAAATCCCTAACCTCTCAAGCGTAACGGTCGAGCGAAAGGCTAGCGGAGATAAATGTATCTTGAAATGGTAACAGCAGATACGAGACTACCAAATAGTTCGTAGGCAACCATTAAAGATTGTTTCCTGGCGAGAAAAAAGTTAATCTGCCAAACCCAACTCTAGATATTTACTAACGAGCGTTGAGCCTTCGCTAAGCGCACCTGCAACTAAGCCAAGGCCTTGACTGACAGCTGCGAGTGAATCCAAATGTTTGATGGGGACAGAGAAAATTTCGTTTTTTTGCAACTCTAAGATGAGTTGCTTAGAACGCGACATCCCTCCGGTAAAGTATATAGTTTCAGGTCGCTTACCGACTTTAACAATGGCTTCTTCGACGACCCTCAAAATTGATGAAATAGGGCCCTTCAGACTCACCGGGAATGCGTCATCTCTGGTTTTAATCTCCAAATCTTTTTCGATAAAACCTAAATGATTCGTGAATAGTTCTTGTTGGGAAAGTCCAATCTTAAGACGCTCGGCTTCAATGATGAGTTTGTGCTGATACTGATTTTCCTGAACAACCAGCAGTCTTCTCAGCTTATCGGGCTCAGCAGCGCCTTTGATGAGCTGATGTAATTCATAACCTGATTTTGAAAATCTAATCTGCGCCTGTAAATCTCTGGTTGCGATAGAGTCTCTAATGATTGCACTGGGTATTGGCAAACCATTAACGCCCAAGGTATCGCGGCCAAAATAGGGCATGAATATGTTCCAAGCAAGTGTTTCATCAAAGTCTGTTCCACCAATTCTTGATCCAGTGCTTCTTAGAACCTGATAGTCCTGCGACACTTCTTCGTAATTTAAAAAAGAGCAATCAGTCGTTCCACCACCAATATCCACTATTAAGGTGCTCTTCGTGTGTTGCGATTGTTCGTCTATAGTGAGTGTTGCGGCGACAGGCTCAATGAAAAACTTAATATCCTTAAACTCCGCTCTTTGTGCAGCTTGTCGCATCAATCCAAGCGCCTGCAGATTGCCAACCTCACCCCTTGAGCCGTGATAGTTGACGGGACGCCCTATCACCACACCTTCAAATTTTTTATTAAAAAATACCTCTGATCGTTCTTTGATATGACTTAATATTTTTTCAATAATTCCAATGAAAAATTCTTGATGATCAGCTCGAATATCAGCACCCAAGAATGATTTGGGTGATCTTAAATAAAAACCACTCAAAGGGTCTTCAGCATACGCGTTGATAGCTTTCAGTCCAAACAGGAAATCTTTATTTTTCCTCAGTGCATCAAAGAAGGTCTGCTCTAAATACTCTTTATTGAGATCCTCAGAGATCTCTCGTTGCATCGAACTGCGCACAGACCGTCTGATCGACTCCTCGGAGGCTACTGTTCGCATCAACCGGATTTGCTCGGCCTCATAATTAAATCGGTTCAGCTGAAACTCTTTGAACGATTGCTGATACACAATCTCTTCTTCAGCATATTGCTTTTGCAAGCGCTCAAACTCTTGTAATGACTCTTTATAGAGTTGCCCCTGATCCTGAAAATCGTGCTCCACAGGCCTGGCAGGATCTACCGGTGGCTTTGGCTTGTTTCTCGAATCGAATTGAAACAATATCTCCCCAAGCTCAGCCTCATCTGAGGCCCTCCTACGTCGCTCCTCAGCCATGGCCTCTTTAACGCGTTGATTCAGTTCGTCCTCATCAACTTCAAGACTCGTTGACATCGCTCGACTGACAAATAAAACAGTCGGTAATAATATTGATTCCCCCTCGAGGGGAACAAAAGCTATCTCACCATTGGGTGTGGGGGCACAAGCAACGCAATTGGAGGTGCCGAAATCTAATCCTAAATAATTCATACCCTATTTTACGTCGAGGATACGCAGGGGATGTAGGCTATGAAAGCTAGTACTTCAGCGAGTTGCGAACGCCGCGAATTCAATATGCATTATTGAGCCAGTGACCTACCGATTACCAACCTTTGGATATCGCTTGCACCCTCATAAATTTGGCATACCCGCACATCGCGGTAAATCCGCTCAACAGGAAAGTCACTCACGTAGCCATATCCACCGTGAATTTGAATCGCATCTGTACAAACTTTTTCCGCAACTTCTGAGGCAAATAGTTTAGCCATTGATGCCTCAGTTAGACAAGGCTTACCAGCGTCCTTTAACATCGCTGCCCGCCAAACCATCAACCTTGCACCGTCGAGTTGAGTCGCCATATCTGCTAGACGAAAGTTGACAGCTTGATGCTCGATGATCGGAACTCCAAAGGTAACCCTATCTTTGGCGTACTTGATGGAGGCATCCAAAGCAGCCCGCGCCATCCCAACCGCTTGCGCTGCAATTCCGATACGACCGGCCTCTAAATTGGAGAGTGCAATTTTATAGCCCTCCCCCTCCTGTCCCACCAAACAAGATACTGGGATTCGGCAGTTCTCAAACAAAATCTGTGCAGTGTCTGAAGCACGTTGACCCATTTTTTCTTCGATTCGTGCAACGATATAACCTGGCGTGTTGGTGGGAACCAAAAAGCAGGAGATACCCCTCTTACCTGCACTCTTATCCGTTACGGCGAGAACAAGCGCAACATCAGCATGTTTCCCCGATGTAATAAACTGCTTTACGCCGTTTAAAACATAATGATCTCCATCGCGCTCCGCACGTGTCGTAATAGCAGAAGCGTCAGAGCCCGTATGGGGCTCGGTCAGACAAAAGCAGCCTAACTTCTCACCTTTGGCCAGTGGTCTTAACCACTCCTCCTTTTGTCTTTGGCTACCGTATCGAAGTGTGATCCCGCAGGGCAAAGAATTTTGAACGCTGACGATCGTTGAAGTTGCGCCGTCCCCGGCCGCTATCTCCTCCAAACTTAAAACAAGGGACATGTAATCCATTCCAGCCCCTCCCCACTCCTCGGGCACGACCATACCCATTGCGCCCAGCTCACCCAACTCCTGAATCGCTTGTTTGGGAAAGGTGTGATTTCTATCCCACTCAGATGCAAAAGGCATGAGCCGGTCTTGCGCGAAACTGCGCATGGCATCCCGAATCATCTCTTGTTCGCTGGTTAATATCATTTTGAGTCCTAAGAATACATCTCGAGTGCTACTGCTGTCGCCTCGCCTCCACCAATACAAAGGGTAGCAACACCGCGCTTCAATGCTTTTTTCTTGAGTGCCCCTAAAAGGGTCACCATAATTCGTGCACCTGAGGCTCCTATCGGGTGCCCAAGCGCACAAGCGCCTCCGTGAATATTGACTTTTTCTGCAGGCAATTGCAGGTCATGCATCGCAGCCATTGCTACCACCGCAAAAGCTTCATTGATCTCAAAGAGATCCACACTATCTATATTCCAATCGGTCTTTGCTATCAACTTTTGAATAGCACCTATGGGCGCAGTTGGAAAGAGTGCAGGTGTAAACGCATGGTTGACGTGACCCACAATTTTGGCGATAGGCTGGAGCCCTAGTTTATGAGCCTGCGACTCCTTCATCAGCACTAACGCAGCTGCACCGTCTGAGATCGAGGAGGAGTTGGCGGCTGTAACTGACCCGTCTTTTTTGAATGCAGGTTTAAGCGTAGGTATCTTCTCAATATTGACCGCAAAGGGGCCTTCATCCTTTTCAATCACTACATCCCCTTTTTT
>CAJAYT010000118.1 GCA_903949285.1 uncultured Burkholderiales bacterium | reverse complement strand
TGTGAATTTTTCAAATAAGAAATTATCTTTTCCATTCTTCGGTCCAGACAGGCCAGGGCCATAATCACGTACGTAGATGGTGAAATGATCATCAGTGATATGCGCGTTGATAACGATCTTCGTGTCAACAGTATGGGGTTTAGCATATTTGACTGCATTTTCAATTAAATTGACGAATGCGCGTTCCATCAAAACCGCATCACAGCGTATCAGCGGAAGATCTACTGGGATGTGACTGGAGACATAAAAATCTCCTAATGATTGTTGGCAAAGACGGATGGAGGTGCCGACTATCTCCTCTATAGAGTACCAATCCCGGCGAAGATTTACTTTACCACTTTGGAGTTTCGCCATCTCAAGCAAATTAGAGACTAATGCAAAAAGCCCTTTGGCCTCATCATGAATCGATTTTGCTGCATTACTTTGCTCTAAGTTAAGTGGGGGCTGAGAACGCGTTAAGCTCTCGGCAAATCCAATGAGTGAGGTGAGGGGAGTTCTTAAATCATGAGAGATAGTTGCAAGCAAAGTATTTCTCAGATGCTCGGATTCCATCTCCACTGTGGTTTGCTGGGCGATCTCTACGTAATGAACCCGCTCAAGTGCGATTGATATTTGACGTGCCATCGTATCAAGGAGCTTGATTTGCTCAGGTATCAATAGCCAACGCGGGTTAGATGGTTTAACAGCTAACACACCACGCGTGTTCATGGGGGCAACCAAAGGCACATAGTGCCAATTGGAAGCAGAGAGTGTGTTGGTTGCGAGTCCCGCAGATTTGCTATTGTTAAAAGCCCAATCGGCAATGCTTTCATCAAAATCCTCGGGGACAGGAGGCGTTACGTCCAATACATTATCCAAATCAGCGATAAATATTCTTGCGCCTTCACCAAATACTCTGCTAATGGTTGACTCGCCAATTTGAATAACTTCCTTGTAATGTAAAGCAGCGGATAACTCTCTCGTTAATTCGAATAGGTTATTTGTTTTTTGTTCGCGACTGGCTGAAATTCGAGCTGAATAAGTCAAGTTCGCTGTGAGTTGGCCAACCAGCAGCCCAACACCTAACATCACAGCAAAGGTAAACAAATACTGTGCATCCGATATTGCAAATGAAAATATGGGCGGAACAAAAAAGAAATCAAAACACAATACGGCAAGCACTGCAGCAACCATTGCTGGGCGTCTACCGTATTTAACCGAGCAAATCACAACGTAGAGTAAGAAGAGCATCACGACATTGGCTTGATCGAAAATGCTAGAAAATGGATAAGCAATCGATGTGGTGAGTATGCCGGTTGCAACTGTCCAGCCGTATTTAGACCATTTGATGCCCTCAAAAAGAGAGCTTGATTCTTCTAAGAGCTCCTTTCCTAGGTAAGGATTAATGCGTCGAGAGCTGTTGGGCGTGCTGATCTCGATAATGTCGATCTCAGGAGCCATGATGGCCAACTGACGCGTTAAAGTGGGCCTAAAGGCTCGTATCAGGTTTCCAAATCTATATTCCCCTGGGCGTCCGACCAAAAGAGTTGCGCAGTTTAATTGGTGCGCGTGCTCGTATAAGGCGCTGGCAATGTTATCGCTTGTCAAAACAGAGGTGCTTGCGCCTAACTCCTCTGCAAGCTTTAAGATGGTCAGGACTTTGTCTCGTTTATTAGAGGGCAAACGTTGTAGTGCAGGGGTCTCAACGTAGGCGACGTACCATTTAACGCTGAGTTGAGCGGCCAAGCGTGCACCGCTTCTGACTGCGTGCTCTGCTCCGTCAGCAGGACCTACGCAGACCAAAAGGGTCTGTGAGGTGTGCCATGAGGGGGCGTCCACGACGCCCTTGGAGTTCAAGGCGCTTGAGTTCTCAACTCTGTAGCTACGGACATCGTCCCCAACACGTTCAGCCGTTTTGCGAAGCGCTATTTCTCTAAGTGCAATTAAATTGCCTTTTTTAAAGAAATTATTTTCTGCCTGTTCAGCTTGTTTGGCTATATAAACTTTTCCCGCTTTTAATCGGTTGATCAACTCATCAGCTGTGACGTCAACCAAAATGACTTCATCAGCCTTTTCAATAATCACATCTGGCACAGTCTCATGGACCCTGACTCCTGTAATGGTTCCGATCGTCCCATTCAAACTCTCCAAATGTTGAACATTTAAGGCTGTCCAGACGTCAATTCCAGCATCAAGAAGCTCTTGAACATCTTGCCAGCGCTTGGGGTGACGACAACCCGGGGCGTTTGAGTGAGCCAACTCATCGACCAAGATGATGTCTGGTTTTGCTATAAGCGCTGCGTCCAGATCAAACTCGTAGAGTACGCGTCCCTTGTGCTCTATTTCTTTGAGAGGGATTTTATTAATCCCGTTCACCAAAGCCTGAGTCTCACGCCTGTTGTGCGTCTCAATCAAGCCAATCATGATGTGCTTTTGTCGCTGGCGCTCGGTCTGAGCCGCGTTGAGCATGGCGTAGGTTTTACCGACTCCGGCGCTCGCACCAAAGTAGATTCTGAGCTTTCCCCTTTTAGCTCTTAACTCTTCCTCCTTTATTTTCTCTAAAAGAGCGTCTGGTTGAGGTCTAGTAAAAGGAGAACTGGCCACTGTAACCTCTGAGTAATTATTTGAGTTGATCTAACGCGAGGTTGAGCTTTAGGACATTGACTTTTTCCTCACCCAACCAACGAATCCAAGGGTGCTCAATGGAGTGTTCAACCAGTGTCACGACCTCGGCAGGCGGGAGTTTGCGGGCCTTCGCTACGCGGTGTGCCTGGTAAAGTGCTGCTGCAGCGCTGATGTGGGGATCCAGTCCGCTGGCTGATGCAGTGATCAAATCAACGGGGATGGGGAGTTTATTGCTCGGGTCACTCGCCTTTAAGTCCTCTATTCTAGACTTAACTGCGTCGGTTAACGCTGGGTTCAAAGGCCCGAGGTTGGATCCGCTAGAGGCGGATGCGTTGTAGGGCATGGGTCCCGTAGCAGAGGGCCTTGGCCAAAAGTATTTAGGCTCTGCAAAGTTTTGACCAATCAATTCAGATCCAATTAATTGATCTCCTTTGTAAACCAAACTACCCGATGAGGCACTGGCAAAGAATACTTGACCAATCTCAGTGATAAGCAAGGGGTAAATGAGCCCCGTTAACACAGTAAGCAGGGTGAAGAGGACGAGGACAGGTCGAATAATGTTTTTCATAATATATCTTTGTTATTGGGTGAATTTATTAAAGAGTTGTTACTAAGGAGAGCAACACATCAATAACCTTAATACCAATAAATGGAACGATCAAGCCGCCTAATCCGTATATCAAAAGGTTTCGCCTGAGCAAAGCAGCTGCGCCAACGGCTCTGTACTCAACACCCTTTAGCGCTAAAGGAATTAAGAAGATGATAATCAATGCGTTAAAAATAACGGCAGATAAGATGGCCGAGCTTGGACTTGTCAGATGCATCACATTTAAGCTCGCCAACTGGGGATATGTCGTGATAAAGATGGCAGGCAATATCGCAAAATATTTTGCAACATCGTTGGCTATTGAGAAGGTTGTCAGTGACCCCCGGGTCATCAAGAGTGCTTTACCGGTTTCGACAATCTCCATCAATTTGGTGGGGTTGGAATCTAAGTCCACCATGTTACCGGCTTCCTTGGCGGCCTGTGTGCCACTGTTCATTGCAACTGCGACGTCGGCTTGAGCGAGAGCTGGCGCGTCATTGGTACCGTCCCCCGTCATCGCAACCAGCCTGCCTTCAGCCTGGAAATCTCTAATCATCTTTAACTTTTGCTCGGGTGTAGCCTCTGCCAAAAAGCTATCTACTCCCGCTTCGGCTGCAATGGCAGCTGCAGTTAATTTATTATCACCCGTGATCATCACGGTTTTAATACCCATCTTCCTTAGCTCTGCAAAGCGCTCACTGATGCCGGGCTTTACGATATCTTTGAGCTCAATGATGCCCAGAGCAGTGATGCCGTCTATCACCGCAAGTGGGGTGCTACCTTTGCGAGACACTTCATCTGCCATACGAACCATATCCGCAGGAAAGATCCCTCCCATGGACTCCACATATTTTTTGACCGAGTCGACTGCTCCCTTTCTGAGCGATCGAATTGTGCCGTCAACGCTCTTTACATCCATCCCGCTCATACGGGTTTGAGCGGTGAAGGGGACTTCAAAAATATCCCCTTGCAGTGCATGAATATTTCCTAGTTTTTGAGCAAGTACAACGATACTCCTGCCCTCAGGTGTTTCATCTGCCTGGGAGGCCCATACAGCGCACTCAGCCAGTTGAATGAAGGACACGCCCGTGGAGGGGATGAATGCTGCAGCCTGTCTGTTTCCAAAAGTGATAGTGCCTGTTTTATCCAGCATTAAGACATCCACATCACCGGCTGCCTCCACAGCACGTCCAGAGGTAGCAATCACGTTGGCCTGCATCATACGACTCATACCCGCTACTCCAACTGCCGAGAGCAGTCCGCCAATGGTCGTTGGTATCAGACACACCAAAAGAGCAATGAGGGATGTGATGCTAACGACGGAACCCGCCTGCGCGACTTCAACGCTGAATGCAGAGAAGGGCAACAAAGTAACTGTTACAACCAGAAATACGATGGTCAGTGCGACAAGCAAAATGGTGAGTGCGATCTCGTTAGGGGTCTTTTGTCTTTTAGCCCCCTCAACCATACTGATCATCCTGTCGAGAAATGATTCACCAGGATTCACCGCAATCTCAACCACGAGCCAATCGGATAGGACCTGCGTGCCGCCAGTGACTGATGAGAAATCTCCTCCTGACTCTCTAACAACAGGTGCGGACTCGCCTGTAATAGCGCTTTCATCAACAGTCGCAACTCCTTGAATGACCTCGCCGTCCAAAGGTATGGTGTCTCCAGTCTCGACTAGGACGACATCACCCTTTTTAAGATTTTCAGCCAAAACAGACTCAAACTTTGTAGAGTGCACTCGTGCGGAGAGTTTTTTAGCAATAGTGCTCTTCTTCAGACCCCTAAGCGACGCGGCCTGGGCTTTACTTCTACCTTCTGCTAAGCTTTCTGCAAAATTAGCAAATAAAACGGTAAACCACAACCACGCAGAGATTTGAAAAATAAAAGAGACGCTACCCTCGGAGGAGAGTTGATCTGGATTTTTCATGACCATAAAGCCAATGAAAGTTGTCAAAATACTTCCCAGATAGACCACAAACATCACTGGATTTTTCCATTGAGTTTTCGGGCTTAATTTCTTAAAGGACTCAACAAAAGATGACTTTAATAAATCTGGGTCAAGAAGCGTTAGTGATTTTTGATTACTCATAATAGTTCTCAGTGAATTTATTAAATTACAAACTTGCCCATAGCATGAGGTGCTCGACCGTGGGTCCCAAAGCAAGCGCAGGCACATAGTTGAGTAATCCGACCAAAAGCACAGTTCCAACTAAAAGGATAATAAAGAGTGGACCATGGGTTGGCATCGTGCCAGCGGTGACGGTTAGACGTTTTTTCTCGGCCAATGACCCTGCGATTGCAAGGATTGGCAGTATCACGCCAAAGCGTCCAAACCACATCACGACGGCAAGTAAAACGTTATAGAAGGGCGTGTTAGCTGAAAGTCCCGCAAATGCACTTCCGTTGTTATTGCCCGCAGAGCTGAGGGCGTACAAAATTTCAGAGAAGCCGTGGGCACCTGGGTTCGCAACGCCTGCCTTTCCTGCGTCAGATAGCAACGCAATTGCAGTTCCTGCCAGTACTAGTATGGGCGTAACCAAAATCGCAATCGAAGTTAACTTCATTTCATGGGACTCAATTTTCTTGCCTAAGTACTCCGGAGTCCTTCCAATCATTAGGCCCGAGATAAAGACCGCAAGGATTGCAAATATCAGCATACTGTATAAACCTGTGCCGACTCCACCAAATACCACCTCTCCGAGTTGCATCATGATGAGGGTTACCAAGCCGCCCACGGGGGTTAAAGAGTCATGCATAGTGTTCACTGCGCCGCATGAAGCCGAAGTAGTGATTACGGCAAAGAGTGAAGATGCGTTGACTCCGAATCTGACCTCCTTGCCCTCCATGTTGCCACCTGATTGCAAGGTGCTCATGGTTTGATCTACACCAAGGGGCGTCAAAAGTGGATTACCGACTTGCTCTGCGTTCGTTGTAACAACAACGGCCACCACAAAAATAATCGTCATCGCGGCTAAAATTGCCACACCTTGACGCATATCACCAACTACCGACCCAAAGGCAAAGCACAGTGCCGCTGGGATCAAGAAAATAGAGATCATCTGAAGGAAATTGGTCAGCGCTGTTGGGTTCTCGTAGGGGTGAGCTGAATTGGCGTTAAAGAACCCACCACCGTTAGTGCCAAGCATCTTGATTGCTTCTTGTGATGCAACCGGTCCCATTGCAATCACTTGTTGATTCGTCTTAGCATCTACAGTGATGGGGTTGCCCTTCTCATCCTTCACTGGTTGACCGTCAGCCCCTAATTTAGGCTCCTGGTATTTCGTAGTCTCAATGGTAGTGGCTTCCTTATAGGCATCGAAATTTTGGATCACCCCTTGACTATTGAGAAAGACTGCAAACACGATAGACATGGGCAATAAGATCCAAGCAGTAATGCGGGTCATATCAACCCAGAAATTACCCAGACTCTTTGTTGATTTGCCTGTAAAACCCCTAAACAATGCAAATACAACAGCGATGCCCGTTGCAGCTGAGAAGAAGTTTTGAACGGTCAGCGCAAGCATCTGAGTCAGATAGCTCATAGTTGCCTCGCCCACATAACTTTGCCAGTTTGTGTTGGTCACAAAACTAACTGCAGTATCAAAGGCTAGGTCAGCAGTAGGCGCTGTCATCCCCGCGGGATTGAATGGCAACAAACCTTGCAGGCGCTGAACGGCATAAACGAATAAAACGCCCACAGCATTAAAGGCCACCAAGGCGTAGGCGTAGTGCGACCAATTCATCGATTGGTTAACCGAAGTGCCTAATGCTCTGTAAATGTAATCTTCAACTTTGAGAAATACTTTGGGTAAATCTCCGTTGTAGACCTTGGTTATCCACCCCCCCAGAGGTGAGGCCGTGAAAAACAGCACAACCAAGAAAAGGATTAATTGCCCCCAAGCTGATGTACTCATTAAAACTCCTCCGCATAAATTAATGCGTAAATTAGGTAAACCACAAGAAATACGGAGCAAACTCCGCCAATCAGATACATCAGATCTTGTCCGTTCATAATTGACCTCCTTTGGGGCTAGATAGTTTGTCAAAACCCGAGATCAACCAAGCGGTTGAGACCCAGAGCGCTAGGATGCTGAATAGGTACGTAAGGTCCATGGATTTCCCCTTAATGGCGATTAATTATTGCCGATGGATAAACTGTATGACGCTAGATATAAAAAACCTGCATAAATATTGATTTGGATATAAAAATGCTGTAAAAATTGGCGGCAAATTTAAGGGGACGCTAATTTTGTGTTACCCCTATCCCTAAAACTCATACAGTATGTGGTTAGGTGATTTTGGTGTTAGTAGGAGGAGTTTTTTGGGCACCCGACGGGGAGGTTTCAAATCTAGGGTGTCTTCCCAGTCTTTACTACTCTTGCCTATAGCTCGATCGGTGTATGTCTATGGAGCCTATGTATACCTACGGATACCTACGGATACCAAGAGGCGAGGGTAGATTTATCCCTAATGAGTTAGGTTTACCCGTAAAAAAAGCCCAAGGCAAATGCCTTGGGCTTTGGATCTTCATTCGCACCTAGAGTTAAGTTAGGTACGTGAATAGGGGCGATTAACGCTTGTTGACGCGGTCTTTGAGGGTTTTACCTGCACTGAATCGTACAACTTTAGAAGCTGCAATCTTGATCGCTGCACCAGTAGATGGGTTACGGCCTGTGCGGGCAGCTCTTTTCTTTTGGCTAAAAGTGCCAAAACCAACCAACGTAACAGAGTTACCTTTGGTAAGGGATTTACCGATATTTTCGATAAAAGAGGCGAGTGCTCTAGAAGCGGCTGCTTTAGAAATATCAGCATCTGCTGCCATGTGTTCGATCAGTTCAGTTTTGTTCATTGATGGTCCTTTTTAAAAAAAATGATTTTATACGATTCCACTTTGGATTGGTAATTTTATACCAATTAAAGCCGGTGTAATTTGGCTTGATACACTGCACGGGTCAGGTCAAACAAACACATACCGCGGGATTCTATCAATTTCAAAGTGATAAGCATTCAAATGGCGTATTCTTTTGGTTTGCCTTAACAAGAAGCCACGCTATTTTGTGTAGAAGCCGAGCTCTAAGCTGATATAAGATTTATTTATAGAAAATTAGACCGTTTCGATCTCTTGTCCACACATATATTTGCCCTTGCAAAATATCAGAGTTTCTTGGTCAGTGCGTGAATACTCCTCAACTTCTCCGAGATACAAGATATGATCTCCAGCTTCAATTCTTCGGTAAGTTTTACACTGAAAACTTGCAACACAATTTTCGATCAGTGGCAAGCCACCCAAACCCTCGCGAAATCCAACTGAATTGAATTTATTTTTTATAGAACTCGCAAATCTTTGGGACAAATTGACTTGTGCCCGAGCTAAAACGTTTATAACAAATCGCCCGCTGTGATCAAAAGCTTCAACATTGGGGGATGTTTTCTTTAGGCTCCAAAGAACTATAGGTGGCTCCAAGGAGACAGAGCTAAAAGAGTTAACCGTGACCCCTATTTGGTTCTTGTCTTTGTCAAGGGTGGTCACAACCGTGACTCCTGTGGCGAATGTGCCTAGTGCTTTTCTTAGGTCCGCGGTATTTATTTCTGAATTTGTTGTCATTGGATCAATATTGCCGCAAAACCTCCTCAATTCAGGTCTTTTACGTAAGTCGGCTTGTTCGAGTATTGGTAGATTTTATTAGCAAGGGCAGAGTATATGTGCATGCTGTTTTAATTGCCAGACTGGCCAAATAAACCATGCCATCCATCCAATTTTCCTGACTTAAATTTGTTCGGTTAAGGTTACGGGGATGACGCTCTAGGACGCGGGGTCAGAAAAAGGTTTGAGCCAAAAAGTACAGTTTTTGCATGCATCACCTGGATCTGGCTGACTCCCATAAGCCGGATTAGGCCTGTTGAGGACAAATTCGGCCCCATCAGGCTGTACCAGGCTCCATCTGGTCTATCAGCGCCAGAGACTCGGGTAATTCTCTAGTTTTCCAAAGTTCTGCCGAATATACGGGATGGAGCATAAAAGGGCACACCCCTAAGAATGATCCGTGTTTGCAATAAATAGGGAGCTAAAGTATTTGAGGTTAGTTCCGATTCATAAACTGTAGACCCATGGGGGTCAGTTTCATCATTAACCTGTCAGTCAACGCCGCACTCAAGCTAAATTCACGGAATCTAGATGCTATGGGATATATCTTTGCTTTCTTCTTAGGAGTCTTTGTAGCGACTGTGGGCGTTAGCAATACTGCGATCGTAATTGATAATGCAGTAAAGAAAGCGCAGGTTTACATGGTGGAGTCTACAAAGATTAATACGAATACAAATTCGAATACTACTAATCGTTAAATATAACGTGGTTCAAGAAATCAAACGTCTTGACAGACCAGTCATACTCTAAGGACGAGGTCCACCATTCATCTGTTCTGTAGTGGGTTAGATCAATAACTTGCCCTAGAAATACCAGTAGGATGTAACTAATCACGAATCCCAGCACGGCTCCGGCTGCTTGATGCCCAGGGACCTCAGCCACTTTTTCAAAAATTGCGTTGTGGATTTTTCTTACACCCCAAAAAACGAAGAGTAAGAAGACAAAAATGATCTCAAGTTGAACAATTTTTTGAGTTTGAGGGTCTAGTTCAGGCAATATGACAAATAAAAAATCGCCGTGACTGATTTTTCTAAAAAATATGTAAAAAACGACTACGAATAAAAAGTAGTAAAGTTGGGATAACCAACCCTTGAAGGATCCGTTGGCGGTACCTATTAATATTACTAATAAAGAGAAATAATTTAGATACGTCATTAATTAAGCAAAGATCATTTCGCCCAATTCTAAGAGAAAATATTAAGATATTTTAGTTAATTAGATCAAGTTGAGCCCTTAATTGGTGTTCGCTGGCGGCAAACTGTGAGATTTATAGCGCATCCAGGTGGCGGTCCCGCTTGAATTTACCTTGGTAAGGCTCTTTGGGGAGCTAAATGCCAGAAAAATAGAGGGTTGGCTGGGGATACTTTAGGTAAGCAACACCCCAAAAAAAGGAGTGTTTGTGCCAAAACCATTAAATCCCAAGCCTAACCGACATCAGGGAATTTTTATTAAGCCCTTACTCTTTTACTCCTTTACAGGAGCATTAGCACGGTACTGACCTTGCATGGCGATCATCCAATTAGGATATTCAACGGGCAGGGCGCTGACTGTGTTTAGTGAGCTTAAATCGTCATCATCCAATGTTAGGTGGGATGCGTTAATGTTGTCTTGTAGTTGTTCCAGTTTTCGAGCTCCAACAATGATTGAAGAAACCGCCTTGTTGGAGAGTATCCAGGCAAGCGCAATTTGAGCCACGGAGGCATTGTGTTTTTGCGCAATGGGTCGCATGATCTCAATGCATTTGTTGGCACGGTCCTTATCCAATGGTGGAAAGTCAAAAGTCATTCGCCTAGAGTTATCAGGTGCAGACTCATTTGTGCTGAATTTTCCCGACAGGTAGCCCCCAGCAAGAGGACTCCAAATCATAAGTCCCAGATTTTGATCTTGAACCAATGGAATAACATCCCGCTCTAGGTCCCTTCCTGCTATTGAATAATAGGACTGTACGGATTTAAACTCCTCTAGACCCTTTAGTCTGGATACGCTCAGTGCTTTCATGATTTGCCAAGAAGCCATATTACACAGGCCAATGTAGCGAATCTTTCCCGCTTTGACCAGATCCGTTAAAGCTCCAAGGGACTCCTCGAAAGGCGTAAGTGGATCAAAACCGTGCAGTTGGTACAAATCGATGTGGTCGATTTGAAGGCGCTTAAGGCTTGCATCGACCTCGTTGAAAATGTGCACTCTAGATTGACCCCTGGCATTGGGGAGTTTTTCATCCATGATCCCAGTAGATTTTGTTGCAATAACAAGTTCGTCCCTGGGCAAACCCAGTTTTTTGATTGATTCTCCAAGGAGACTTTCAGATTCTCCGAGTGAGTAAACATTAGCCGTGTCAAAGAAGTTAATTCCTTTGTCAAAAGCCTCCTTGACCAACACATTAGCCTCTGGTTGCTTTAATCCGCCCATGACAGCCCAAAAACCTTGAGCACCAAAAGTCATGGTGCCTAGACACAATTCTGAAACGTATAACCCTGTATGGCCTAGTAACCTGTAACGCATGATGGTTTAGCTCCGATGAAAGTATGAAGATAGCTTTCATGTTACCCATTTCAAAACGCCTTGTCTATGTGGTGTACTTGTGACCTTAGTCAAGGCGGGGAAATCCAAAATTATTTAAAATAATATTAAGTCAGTTCAATCTTGCCATCTTTTTACACAGGGATAAACAATGTTATTCGATACCTTTACCGCACGTCATCTGATTCTTAAGAACCGAATCGTTATGTCTCCCATGACCAGAAGCCGCGCCGTAGTCGCCAATACACCCAATGAACTGATGTGTGAATACTATGGTCAAAGAGCTTCCGCAGGTTTAATAGTGACAGAGGGCACTTCCCCGTCCCCTAACGGTGTTGGCTATGCAAGGATTCCTGGTATCTATAACCAAGAGCAA
This sequence comes from uncultured Burkholderiales bacterium, assembly GCA_903949285.1. Taxonomy (GTDB): domain Bacteria; phylum Pseudomonadota; class Gammaproteobacteria; order Burkholderiales; family Burkholderiaceae_C; genus Limnohabitans. Next base: position 4,645 of record CAJAYT010000118.1, on the reverse strand, counting down.
ATCGACGGTTGGAGGGCTGTGACGAAGGCGGTGCATGACAAGGGTGGGAAAATAGTTATTCAACTCATGCATACAGGACGCGTGACGCACGTCTCCAACTTGCCTACAGGTGCTGAGGTTTTGAGCCCAACTGCTGAAGTGTGTCCTGGCGAGATTTACTCCGACACCAAAGGGATGCAACCCCACAGCACTCCCAAAGCAATGACTCAGGCTGACATCACTAACGTTGTCAAAGAGTACACCCAAGCCGCGGTGAACGCCGTAGCAGCTGGATTTGACGGAGTTGAAATTCACGCAGCAAACGGGTACTTGATTGAGCAGTTCTTAAACGCAAACGTAAATAAACGTACTGATTCTTACGGCGGTTCAAGCGCTGGAAGAAACAAATTCGCAATTGAAATCATAGATTCAATCACCAAAGCTATTGGCGCAGATAAAACCGGCATTCGTATCTCCCCCTTTGGCGCGTTCAACAATACGGGAGAGTTTCCTGGTGTTGAGGAGCAATTTCTAGAATTGGTTGCTCACGCCTCCAAATGCGGTCTCCTTTATTTGCATGTTTTAGATCACTCTGCAATGGGGGCACCGGCTGTTCCACAAGCTTACAAACTCCAACTTAGACAAGCTTTTAAAGGACCTTTTATTCTTGCTGGAGGATTCGAAAAGGAAACTGCTGAAAATGCCTTGAGCTCAAATGCAGCGGATTTGATCGGGTTTGGACGTCCCTTTATCTCTAACCCTGACCTTGTGAGACGTATGCACGACGGGGTGGCATTGACGCCGCCTGACATGAGCACCTTTTATGCAGGTGATGCCAAAGGTTATACAGATTACCCGTTTGCAGCTTAAACAGTCGAACTCAGATTGGGGCCGAGCGTTTTAGGCGGCCTTTTGAGTGCTATCCAATTATTTGCATTCATATCTCTAAGACTCGGATGACGAGTCACAGTGATATGAATTCTTGTGAATCAGTGTCTAGCTGATGGGCGCGTGCTGCATTTGAGCCTATCGCTTGCAGATCACTGAGGGAGACTTCATTTTGAGTGTAAATGATCCACTGACTATGATCTTCAGCGTCGGGAGTAGGGGGTGTATCTTCCGATATCAAGTTGTCTAAAATACGCAATAGCTTTTCCTGGTCAGGGAAATGGAACAGGTAACCGTCATTAGATAATGAGCTAGTGCTGATGCCAAGTTCTTTACAAATTAATAGTTTGGCAACTACGTTGTCGACGTTATTGGTATAAATATCTTTTATATTTGATTGAGTATCCTGGTCAATTGTGAAGATTTGATAGCCTGTATTTGATGATCTAGGACTTTCGCTGGATTGCCATGCATCACTTGGACATAATTTATTCTTTGGATTTAAGATAATGTTGGGATTCATCTCAAAAGGGTATATCCTGCAGGTCAAGGGTCTCGAATTATAGATAGAACAGTTTAAATCTGAATTTAAATTTGGGCACTTACCCTGGAAATAGCCGACAAGGGATGCCAATACTCGTATGGATAGTTTTCCACTCTTAGCTGGAAAAGTTAGTGATTTTTTACGAAGTAGTAAATCATCTGTGCTTGACACATCGTTTATCCAAGGCGTCGCTTCGGTCAATATTTTGATCTTATCCCCCCTGAGTAGCCAATCTTTAGCCTCCCGGATGGTTAGAGGTATATTTAAATCGTGACAACATTTCCCGCATTGAGTGCAATTAAAAACTGTATCCATCAAGTATTTAGAAAACCTTTTAAAATCAAAAATAGATTCTAAAGCATCTGTTTTTACTATGATTCAGATTTTGACTTCAAGTTTTTACACTCATGCGCATGTGCTCGATCCATTTTAGTAATCGTTTCGTAGAAATAATTCTAGTAAGGTTTGGACCTAAAAGTCCAAAGATGATAAGTAACTCGCAACAGCCTTTGCTTGATTTTCGTCCATGTTGTGAATAATTTGCTTCATCGCTTGTCCACGTGGGCGATCATCCGTTAGCTTGAACACCATGATTTGTTTATAAAGATAGTTACTGTGCTGCCCTGCAAGTCTGGGGATTTCGGCAACGCCTAAAGCTTCAGGGCCATGACAGCTATTACAAGAAAGCACGCCTTGTGCAGGTAATCCGTTTTTAAAAATAGACTCTCCCAAAGCAAAATCGGGTTCACGCACGCCCGTTCCCTTCATCGCAGGCTGTGATGAAAAATATACAGCTAGTTCTTCAACCTGCAGGGCGGTAAGATTCGTGATACCCCACATATACTGAGTTCCGTTGATATCTTTACGCACATGCCCCTTAAAGTCCGATAACTGTGCTTTGATGTAATCTAATTGCTGGCCAGCAAGTTTGGGAAATTGTTGGGAAATAGATTGCCCATTCAATCCGTGACAGTTAGAGCAAGACTGCTTAGCAATATCTATCCCACTTAAGCTTGGATCATTTAAGTTTCTACCTTTATCTGGGCTTACACAAGCGACAAGTGAAGCACAAAATAATGCTGCTAGGGTTGTTTTGAAAAGGTGTGGCTTAAATTTAATCATGATGACTCCTTTTAAAAAGCAACCCAAGCATATAAATATGCCGAATTGTTGTCTGACGCATTTCTTTTGTATCCATCGTAATTGCTTGCAGCACCTAGGTACTCGGTGTATAGGTTGTACTGAAGTCCAATTCGAAGGTTTTGAATGGGTAACCAAAACACCTCAGGCGTCCACAGCTTCGTATTGGGGGAATTCCTTGCGCTAGTGGAATAACTGGATGCTGTCGGATTTTGCAGCAGCGTGGGGTAAGCGCTCAAATCACTGGTTCCTGAGATTTTTCTGTAGGCTATATTGGTACCGTATTGATTTCTGTAAACATAGGTTACCTTGGCGAAAATCGAATTTAGGGTGTCGTGGTTAGCATATGCCTGAGCAGTATCATCGTTAATAGTTTCCCTGATATAGCGGAATTGTGAAGTAAAAGTATGTGGCTCTAATAAGTATTGATACTGGCCATCGATACCTTTGTCGTTGTAATGAACGACAGGTCCAAAGACTGGAAGATTATTAGTATCTACTGGATAGATATTCGTATTCATCCCAATCAGTCCAATCATCGCATTCTGATCTTTCCATTCATGGGAGTATGCTAATCGGGCGTAGGGACTAATGCCCTGTGAATATACCAGCGGGCTACCCGCTTCGGCTGCAGAACCCACTTTATAACCTTGACTTAAGAATTTCCAAAATCCATTTGCGGTTTGATATCCGGTAATCTCGGCGTATAGAGATTTATTCCAAAAAACGTATCCACCCACTCCCGCGGCGGGGCTTCCAAAGCCGCGCTCGAGGATAGGTTTGGGTAAACTGTAAGCAGTGCCTCCTCCAGAGGAGGATACATACGGGAAGTTCCAGCCCGGTGAGCTGTTCCAGACATCTTGAACACTAGGATTATTATTGACCGTAATTCCAAGTATGAGGTCGTTGCTGGAATCAAGAGACCGATTTACGTAGCGCAGATCGGTATTGTCTGATACAAGTCTACCTCTCCATTGTGGGGGAGAGGCCGTATCTTGGTGGTCGTATACGTTGTAAGTGATTTGTGCAAAGCCGCCAATGTTGTCAGTTAACTTTCCAGCTATAAAGACGCTGCCAGTTGGGATAATGGGTGTATTGTTTTGAGTAACGATGGTTCCTGTAGCGGAGTCAATGTTATTTTTGTTTTGCGTAACTTCGGCCAGTACTAACCCTGAGAAAGGATTTCCTTGGGTACCAATGGTGTACCCAGTAAGTTTGAAGATTCGCCCGTAGGGCGTTAACTCAGGAAACTGTCCTCCCGCGTGACAGGCCACGCAACTCTGTCCTGTTTGTCTCGCAAAGGTGGGTAATGCTTTTGCATGATTGGTAACGAAAAATGAGAGGCAGGTAAGAAATAAAAACAGCGTATTTTGGAATCGGATCCTAGCCATCTCAGCAGGTAGCAGCAATCGGATGCCTGGAATAAATGAATATTGCCCAAAATATTGCCTCATGACCATCCCCTGTTGTCTATTGATTAGCCCTATATTACGGGGTTAGTTTCTGATCGGGTTGATGAATAACAAGGGATCTCTAATGGAGTGCGGAGATTGACCCATAGTTGACTTATATCAAATCAGATGAATTTTTGACGCAAAATTCTTTAGAAAAAATGGTTTTAAGTGCTGAAGAAAATCTATCTGACATTGTTTTGGGTAAAAAGAATAATCTCGACGGCACCACACACGCGCCAGGCTCGACCGTCAAAACTGTCTTGAAGGCCAGTATTTACAATGCCCCACTTATGCACACGATAGGTCCTGCCTCAAAGTTATTTAGAAGCGAGTTTATTAGAAAGAATAATATAAGATTTTCCGAAAATAGGAAATGGGGGGAGGATCAACCCTTTGTTATTAAATCCTATTTCACTGCTAGTAATATTCCCATACTTGCAGACGACATTTACCTCTACCTTGACTCCGATGACCTGAGTTTAACAAGAGTCGTCAATAACTATTTAGATCGTGTGGTAACCACTGCTGAGGTGTGTTCAATAATTAAAGAATACTCGAATAAAAATATGGATACCTCAGGTGTTGTTGCTCACGTCTTCTGCGCCAATTTGCTGCCTGTGATATCTTCCTTGGTCGTTGA
>CAJAYT010000117.1 GCA_903949285.1 uncultured Burkholderiales bacterium | reverse complement strand
GTTGTTCCCCTGTATGTTCCCCTGTTTGGCTTTAGTTGTCAATGGTTCTCTTTAATTCTCCCCATAGGTAAGTTATTGATTTTCCAAAGAAAAAGACCGCTAAGAAGTCATCCCTAGCGGTCCTTAATCTGCATATGGTGGTGGATGGTTCACCACTCAGGAACTTTCTATTCGCATTCAAGCGTGCTAGAGAGTACTAGGGCGTGAATGCGAGGTAGAGACTACGACCCAACCGATGGGCAGACTTTACATCGGCACACTTGACCAACTCAACTTCAAATCCGGTTTTCGGATTTGAACCCCAGTCCACACAAGGGTAGTCCAGCCCAGTTCGAATACCTGGACGCATAACCTGTTATCCGCCCGAAGGAGTATTCTTAAGTTCTCGGGGGAGGTAGCGTCAACCAACGATCAGGAGCGGTGATGGTTAGGCTACGTGTTGCCCGTGATATCGCCACATAAAAGAGCTTCGCCTGGGCGTTTCGTTGGTTGACAAAATGAGATGCATCAGGAATCACAACATGGTCAAATTCCAACCCCTTTAAAAGCAAAGGCGTTGACACTGTCCGCTTGGGTAATTTACGTCCTGACATGCTTACACGCTGACGCACGTTTGTGGTCGCTTGGTCCATTGTCTCAGCTCGGCCCGCCGCGATCTCAGTGGCAGCGCGCTCTGCATCGCGCCATAACTCACTACGGAATAACTTCCAACGCGAGTGCTTCCTAGAAAGTGCCATGATTTGAGCTGCAGCCTCAGCACCGTTGCCGATGTCGAGGGTTGGTTCAATCTCTCGCAATACAGCTTCAAGGGCTGCATCGTCGGGATCAACTTCAACGCCATCTACCGGCGCTTTAATCGAGAAGCAATCTCTTAGCAAGCTCGCGATGGCCCCGAGCCGCCCTGCCCCATCAGTTGCGCTATCCCAAAGACTCGAAAATTCCCGAAGGCGACCAGCCGCGATTTCTTCAATCGCTTGGTAGCCGCCACCAGCAGCCTTCGCTAATCGATAGCAAATGGTCTTATTGCAATGAATTGCGGCGAAACTGCCCTCCTTGCCATCGATTCCCTCAAACAGCGCTTCAAGATCGAAGGCGTCATCGGATTGCCTATATGTGATCCGTGGGTCGGCAAGGTCGATGGGTTCCCCTCTGAGCAGCTTCTCGCGAGTTTCCGCGATCCACTGCCCCAGTTCGGGATTCTTTGCCGCCCAACGGTGAGGCGTTTCAAGGGTTCCCGCGAACGGGAACAGTGGGTGGATTTCTGCATCCCAACTCAGAGTAGCCCCTGCAAATTCGAAGATGCCTTGCATGGGATCGCCAAAGATCAGTGTTGGAACAATCCTCGAAAGTTCAGTTGCCAACTCATGCTGCAGGCCTCCACAGTCTTGGTATTCATCAATCAGAATTCGGTCATAGGATGCTGCGACAACTTCACGAACGGCCGCAACAGTCAAAGCCAATCGCGCGCCACGGTATAACTGATCCCATTCGGCGCCTTGCGGCATGCCCGCCGGAGGCTTGGCAATGCCTGGGAACGCATGGGCATACCGCATGGACCAGCCTGCGATGGTGTCAACGGCGACTTGGGCTCGCGGTATTCCAAGGCGCTTGAGGCGTGAACGAATGGCGTGTACCCCGGCATGGGTATGAGTCAGTATCAAAGCGCGCTGGCCAAGGGCTGCGACGTTTGCAATGATCTCTGTTTTCCCATGCCCTGCGGGCGCGACGATGGCCGCATTTCCTAGATTGATCAAGTCTGAGGCGTTAGGCATATAACCATGCCTCAGCCTGATAGAGGGCCATAGCAAGAGCGCAGCCCGGATCAGCTTCCGAAATACGCCAAACTAATGGAGAAATCCCTCTTCCAATCCGCTGATCCTTAAACCAACGCTTTTTCGCCGCCACGTCAGCAATGGCTTCGCGAATCTGAGAGCCATCAAGATCGGAAAACCACTCCCATGTGCCGAAATCTGTGCGGATAACAGCTAACGTCAATTCAGGAATTTTGATGTCAATGTTGTTGTCAATGGCATCATTCCCTCGCTCCTCACGAGCAAAGTCCAAAAGCTCTTGCACCAATTCGTCGGAGGCTGCGCTGAAGATCGCTTGCTCAGTATTGAGATTGCATCCATATTCAAAGATTTGAATGCCCGCTGCGGTCAAAGTGGCTTGCTCAGCTGGCGAAAGCGACGTGTCGGAGTCCCGAAAAATAGCCGTTTGGAAACCCAATTCATGTAGGGCCAATGCCATCGCAGGAGCCTGCGAACCGTTGCCATCAGCAATGGCAACGCCCATTTGCTCAATCGGTTTACCCGCGTGCCTAGCTGGCCAATTTTCACGAATCCCAAGTAGCATCCCAATTTCAGTGTTTCCCTCTGTCACTAGGATGCGCCTGGCGAACAATGCCCTTGGGGTGAATCGCAACAACGTGTGAATGGGATCGGGAGTTGTCGGGGCCAAGACAACCGCTTGTCGCCTAGGTCTTATCATTTGAACCACTCTCAGCCGTTCCGGGCCAGTTTCTCCGATTGCGACATCCGAATGGGTCGTCATGAGAATTTGTCCTACGGGCCGACCTGCCGTCGCCGAGGTTTCCTGATCAGCCTTAAGCTGTGCGATGGCTCCAATGATCCGGTGAGGCTCCAAGCCATGCTCGATTTCATCGACAAGCACAACGGCACCTTCGCTGATCGCGGACTTCTGTATGGCCAAAGTCGCGAGCCGACGAGTGCCAAGCCCCGCCAATCTCAGCGGAACCCCGTCATCGTGCAGGGCGATGGAGCCGGATGATAGTCCTGTGCGCCCAAGCTCGAGCCCCGGCTCATACGCCCCCTCTACATAAGCGCCCAGTCCTTTTGCAAATCCTTCTGCCTTCGCAGCCGCATTGGACAGCGATTCGATTTCACCAAGCTTTGCATTCTCTCGGGCTGCCCTGTAGGCCTGAGCCAAACGGGTAGAGGCCTCGTGAGTGTCACCAGTCAATCGAGATAAGACTGATCCTTGACCCCATGCTAGATGCCTGGCGTCTTCTCCCGCGAGCCTTACTAGACCAAACAGTGCCCGATCCCTGTTTGATAGGGTGCGTGGGTCGTCAACACGGTCGCAGATTAGTTCCCAAATCGGCTCCATCGAGGCATCAACAGTCAGGCGCACAGTCAGGACAGGTTCGTCATCATCTTCAGGCTCGTCACGCAGCACTCCTGCCGCTGTCCATCCGCGAACATAGAGCCCTAGGCGCTCATCTGATTTCAGCGCTTTCGACAACTCGCCGACGGTTACCTCGATGACGATGGGTCGAGATGTATCGCAAGCGAGAAAGTCAAGCTCGGTGAAAGCAAACCAGCGGGAGGAGAGCGTGGCTTCAACTGCGTCCAGGATGGTGGACTTTCCGGAATCCCCCGAACCAATCAAGCAGCAAAAAGACTCATTCGGCTTCCAGTCCAGGGACTCAATGCCGCGAAAGTGAACGACCTTAATTTGTCGTATCTGCATAGACTCCCCTAAATACGGACCATCCTGAGAACTTAATGTCCATTCATGAAAGATCGTAGCTTATTTGCACTTGCTGAAAAGCAGCACGCTTGCTCGGCATTTCCAGTGCAAAGTGACTTCGACGATCAGCCGTGGCCCATCTCCGTGCGTATTCCAGCACACTTGGACACCTAATCCACTAACACTTGGACACTCATTCCAGTAACACCTGGACAGATCTAATGTTTGCTGTCGGTGTTTGAATTGTGACTATTTTTTCTCTCTTTGTGAACCCCTTTCTTTAGT
>CAJAYT010000116.1 GCA_903949285.1 uncultured Burkholderiales bacterium | reverse complement strand
TGGGGGGGTTTTAACGGGATAGAAAAAGGCATACCAAAGGTCAACATCAATTGAATTAAAACCCTGCTCAATAAAAGTTGGTACATTGGGAGCAACGGGATGTCGCTTTGCACTGCCCACCGCAAGTGCGGTGAGTTGTCCAGAGCTTACAAACCCCTGAGCAACGTGGACGGGTAAAAATCCAGTCATCAACTCGCCTGACAAAAGATCTTGGATATAGCCTGCGGTTCCCTTATAGGGCACATGCAACATGAAGAGGTTCGCATCATTCTTGAACAACTCCATCGCCATATGGTGCGGCGTGCCTACCCCAGGAGAGCCGTAGGTCACAAACCCAGGCTTAGACTTAGCAAGTTTTATTAAATCGCGCACTGATTTGATACCCAACTTGGGGTGAGCTACCAACATAAAAGTGCCGTTAGCGGCCATCGTCACAGGCGCAAAATCACGCAACGGTTGGTAACCAGCGTTTTTGTATATTTGGCTGGCCACAAGCATCGTGTTACCCCCCATCAAGAGAGTCAATCCATCTGGGTTAGCTTTGGAGACGTAGTCAGTCCCTATATTGCCGCTAGCACCAGGCATATTTTGAACAATGATGGTCTGGCCCAGCCTCTCGCTTAACTTGGGTTGGATTGCTCGAGCAATGGTGTCATAGCCCGTGCCCGGCGTAAATGGGACAATGATTTTGATGGGCTGATTTGTCCCCTGACCAAAGGCTGGGCTTAACGCAACACAAAGAAAGAGCGCACTAATGTGGCGAAGAAAATTAGGGAAGACCCATTGATGGCTAATCTTATTTTTAAATGTCTTGAGCATAATTTGGGGAAGTGACTCTAGGTTATATTCACCGATCCAATCCTGAACGGTCGAGTCTAGGTTGTTTAGAATTCGCCCGATAATACCATCTGGAGTAGGCCTTTAAACACGTAAGGCTCGTGGCGACGAGACTCAGGTAGCTAGAATAGTGGCATACACAAGTCAGTTCCCGCCCGCTCTTATTTTCTCCTTTGACTTGATTGCACACCTTTATGTCGTACATCAAAATCTACCCCAAATCGCTAACCTTACTGGACACTCAAGGCAGCACCTTCTTGGGACAGGTCATCTTTAATATAGAGCAGTACGGACAACTCCACCAAAATCTATCATTTAAGATCAGGATTGAACACTCTGTTAAAGCCGGCGGATGGGCAATACTGGCCGTTGAGGAGAACAAGGACATTAAGAATTTTGAATCCTTCATCAAAACCCTCAACTTTTATGTCTTTCAGAACTTAAAGACACAATTTTCTCCACCGAGCGACTCAATTGAATTTACACCTTTTGAGATCGCATTAAGGGAGGTTTATTTTGCATTAGACCCCGACAATCCTGGGGGGTCTCAGGATTACCGCTGGGGCAAAATTAAATAATCTACAAGACTTTCGTGAAAAGGCCACCAGTCTTATGGAATTGTCACTTTGGTCTCTTCTAGTTCCTCTATGCCCTTAGCGGAATAACCGCGCTAACTAAGTCAGAGAAACTGTAGACAGATCAAATTTGGACTTTGGTACTTGAAGCTGCATTTGCTCTAAAGTGTGAATTAAAAGCTGAGTCAAGAATAAATCCCTATAGTGCTTAGAGTCTGCGGGGATGATGTACCAAGGAGACTCATTTGTTGAAGTCTCCCGAATAGCATCTTGATACGCATGCTCAAAATGATCCCAAAGTTTACGATCCTCAAAGTCTGAGGGTTGTAACTTCCACTGCTTGTGAGGGTCTTGCATTCTCTCTTTCAACCGCTTCTTTTGCTCATCTTTTGAAATATTCAAAAAGCATTTGATAATCTTAATGCCCTGGTCCGCGAGCAACTGTTCAAAAGAGCGGATATGGTCATAGCGCCTTTGACAAACCTCTTTATCAATCCAGCCCCTAACACGGGTTACCAACACGTCCTCGTAGTGACTTCTGTTGAAAACAACTATCTCCCCCAAGGCGGGTGTCTTTTGATGGATACGCCAAAGGAAATCGTGCTCTAGTTCTTGCTCTGTAGGGGCTCCAAACGCCTCAGCCCTAACCCCCAAGGGGCTCACATGGCTAAATACCCGCCTAATCGCTCCGTCCTTGCCAGCAGTGTCCATACCCTGTAAGACCAGTAATAGACCCCTTGTTTTGCCGGCGTGCAAGAGAGACTGTAATTGACCCAGTTTTTCGCCAAGTTTTTGCATGTTGTCAGGCCTAAACTGATCTTCCCACTGCTCAACGGGAGGGGGCTGGGTATCAAATGATTTGAGGTTGAAAGTCGCCTTGTGCCCAGCCTGCCACTGACTAAAATCTTTAATGTTCATTGATCAACTCTCCCTTGAAAACTATTTCTTGATGACTTGGTAGCGGCTTGACACATGCGCCAGGGGGCGCTTGATTCACTAACTCGCTCCAACCTGCCCAAAAGGCAGGGATTGCTGTATCGATCCGAACCGAAGTCCACCACCCATTGTCCCAGACTCTGCCCTCCCTGATACTTGCAACCCTCAACGAGTGGGCTCATATTTTTGCCCCAATTCGATTCGCGAGAGTCCAAATTGGTGCTCTAGCTTATCAGACCCGGGCCCTGGTCCTTGGATATGAATTTACTCCACCCCTAGAAATTTTCACAATTTGGACACGACCTTGACTACAATGACAATCCGTCTTGCAGACCGGCAAGAATCTGGACTTTATCTATCTATGGAATTCATCTATGTCAGACCTTAAAAAGAAACTCTTAGAACATCTCAACAATGAGGTGTATTGCCGCTTAGGGGTATCCAAGGTTCACGGCATCGGCGTCTTTGCCATCAAGCCGATCCCCAAGGGTGTCAATCCTCTTAAAAGTAAATTGAAATACAAGGATGTCCCATTTACGCACAAAGAGTTAAAGGGCATACCCGCTTCAGTGAAGAAACAAATGAAAATATTTTGTTACTTTGACAAAGACAAATTTTTAGTCCCCTCTATCGGACTGAACTCAATGGACTTGGCTGTTTACTTAAACCACTCCAAAAAACCTAACGTTCAATTTAAAAAGAACGAGAAACTCGTAACCCTCAAAGACATCAAAGTCGGCGAAGAGCTCATGATGGATTACGACCTGACGTTTGGTGAAAAGCACACCTTTAAATAAAAATAGCCCCTCTTATAGGGGCTATTTAATTGGCTGTACTCGGCCTGAACTTAAGGCGCCCTCGTAAACAGGGCTAATTTCAAATTATTTATCCAACAGCATTGACCAACTTTTGTTCGGGCAAAGTTCTATATATTTGATTCAACTCATGTGGCTTAAAGTCAATGTTGATAGGGGACGTTGGATCCAAAACCAATGGATGATCCAAATCTGTGATTGCGAGAGCGTAGATAGGCTCAAACTCAGTTACAAACAGTGATTTGTAGCCATAGTCATCAACGGGTCCCAAATTATAGAATTTGTATCCATTCTTAGCCGCCCAACGGCTGGCTAACAAACATGCGTAGATGCCGGGAGATTTGTTCTTAAAGTCCCTGTTCCACTGGCAGAAACTTCCGTAAACCTGGTTGTACTCAGGTAAAAGAATAGAAACATCTGTCAGCACCAACTCGCCCTCGCTGTCATGCACGCGCAGCACCAAAACATCTAACTTACGGATGTAGTCTATAAATCCTTCAACCTCTCGGTCATCGATACAGTAGTTAGCAAAGTGCTCGCCACCCATCTCAAAGATATCGGACACGGATAGCTCATATCCGGGGATAACTTCCTCTGAGTACTCAAAATTACGGTATTGCTTGTCGAGTTCTTTGAACTTGCGAATTCTTCGTTCATCGGCCCAAAAACCTTCATCTGCAACATTGACCAGGCCGTATTTATCATTGATGGGCACACCAAATGGACTATCTGGGGGAATTGCATAAACCACAAATGGCTTGGGAGCCATATCTAGCATTTCTTCGGTCACCTCAATATAGGGGCAAAGTGCATCCCAACGGGTTGTGTAATAGCGAATATTGTTGTGATCGCTTTTAACGACCAAATTTTTAGAGGTCCAACTCTGATTTCCAACCTCTTTGACTCGAAGTGCAGGCTTGATACGCTTTACTTTAGGAGAGGCTTCCTTGACAGGAGCAGCACTGGCTTCATCACTTGAAGCTTGGTTCTGCAATGGACTAGTCACTGAGGTTAAAACTTCACTCATTTGGATGCACTCCTAGTTAAAGGTTTTGTGGGGAGCTTTTTCAAGTCGAAATAATCAATATCGATTTCATGATTGGTTTGAAGGAACTCAGGATCCGTCTTCTCCAATTTTTGTATCTCTTTAGTTACCTGAGCCAAATGCTTTGAAGCCTCGCTCTTTGGACTTGCGAGTTGCTCAAAGTAAGTTGGCATGAGCGGGCATTCCGTATCAAAGGAAAAGCGACGCGATTTGGGGTTGTAGGAGAGTGGGTAAAGGGTGCAGCTAAAAGGTTTTTGGGGACCCAAGGTGCATCCTTCATTGCCTAAATACTGGCAATTACCGTCGACACAAAATTCGCCTATTCGGACGTTTTCTGTTGCGGTTAAAGTAATTTCAAGGGGAGCTTGTCCCTGCTCAGTGTTGCAACAGCGTCTGCATTCTGCGCAGTGGTCAAAAAGCACGTATCACCCTAATAACTGGAAAGATCAATGTTTTCTGCCTTTAAAACTAGATTCGCGTTTTTCAAAACTTAAAGAAAGATGATCAATCTTCTTTGCAAACCTTCAAATGTTCAACAAAACAAAAAGATAATTTTTGATATTTTTTATTGAAACTTGTTTTCTGATTTTTGGAGTGTAACAAATAATTCATTGAAATACAAAAAAAAACGACCCTTTTTTTTAAGAAAAACAACACATCGATTTTGAAGATTTTTTCAAGCAGTTAATAGCGTGATTGAACGCACTAAATTATTATCAAAATGAAACAACTTTAAACCTTCTAAATATAAAAAATTTCTCAACAAAACACCTCACGCAAAGCACTTCGAAAAGGTCCATAGAGTGCAAGCATCAAATCAGGTGCTGAACAAAAAAATTCAAAGAAATCAATTATTTAAATGCACTACATCGATTCACTTCTTAAAACAAGAATGGGCAAATGCTCTCAATGGATTTCATGGCTTGAGGTGAGCTCGAAGTAAATACCATTCTGAATGCTTGGGTGCCAAAGATCAACCGCAGGACCTCAGGCAGACATCTAACTTTTGGATCTGCTCATGAAGGCCGAGGACGCTATGAATTAGGGATTTCCATTGGCCTCAGCCCCAAAGCAATGAGGGGTGA
>CAJAYT010000115.1 GCA_903949285.1 uncultured Burkholderiales bacterium | reverse complement strand
TCCATCTCAGAGCCACTGCCAGGATCCGCTTGGTTGAGTTTTTTGGATTGCTGCTCAACCACTTGGTGCGACCCACTCTCATACAGTTCCCAAGACGCATCCCACTGTGCGAGCACAACTTTAACACTTGGCGTTGGTTCCGCGTAAACGCTTGCCTGAAATGGATGTCTCGTAGGCCCTGTTCTCCAGTTGGTCTCGAAGTTATAAATTTGAACCAGGGGGAGGTCAAGGGCCTCAGCAATATGGCTGAGGCCACTGTCTACCCCTATCACCCCCACACAAGCGGCCAAATGAGCACTCACCTCGTCAAGACTCATTTTGAGCCAAACCTTCGAGCCAACCAATGTGTTGGAAATCTTTCTCGCCTGCTCCAACTCAGCCTCGGACCCTTGGGGCAGTGCTATGTTAAAACCTCTTGCCTGTAGCGCTTGACCAAGCTCTGTCCAGTAAGCGAGTGGCCAAGTTTTGTCCTCCCTAGAGCTTGCGTGAATCAAGGCCACAGTGTTCGGTAAAACCAATGGCGAAGGCGTCACAGCCAATGAGGGGGTGCGTCTCCCTTTGAAGCCTGAGCGCGAGTCAAGATCATGTGCTGGGTACTCATAGCCCAAAGCCCTAGCGCAAATAATGCGTGAGCGCTCAACAGCGTGCACCCTGCTTTGCACCACTACGGGCGTATCCGCCACCCACCGAGTGATCGGCTCATACGATGCCCCGTCGGTTTGGTTGCCTATTGCAAAGCGCTTACCCGTTGGACTTAATGAGGCAAGCCAAGAGACAAATGCAGACTTGGAGAGGCCTTGTAAATCAATGACAGCGTCGTAATCGGTTTTTTGTAGTCGTTCTTTGAACTCTTTAAACTCAAGCCTCGTAGAGCGTGTCCACCATGATTTTCGCCACCGACGAATATCACACTCAATCACCTGATTCACGCCGGGTGAGACTGCAAGCAAAGGTGCAAATCCACTCTCTACAACCCAATCAATTTGAGCGTCAGGTAGGTGCGCCCTTATATCCATCACTGCGGGTAAGGTGTGAACAACGTCCCCTAGGGAGGAGAGTTTAACGATCAAGATCTTCAAGGTGTGACTTATGTAAGGACGTTGAGCTTAAATGAATAGATGAATTGATGTTTTCATTCATCAATCAGTGAGCTGAACCTTGAAAGGTGGCATCGGGTTTAACGCTTCTCAATAACGCCATCATATCGCGCTCAATTCGCGACAAGGCCTCACGGGTTTGTCCCTCAAAACGCAGCACCAACACGGGCGTGGTGTTAGAGGCCCTGATCAGTCCAAAACCATCACTCCAATCGATTCGCAGTCCATCTACATCGCAAAGGACCGGGGATTTATCGGCTCCGGGGAGTTCGTGTTGATGAGCTTTGGTTTTTGCAATGTCCAAAAGACTTTGAGTCACTTGGTGGGGCTCTCCCTCACGGCAAGGCACATTCAACTCAGGCGTTGAGAAACTGGTTGGCAAGGCGTTCAGCACATCGCTGGCGTTTGGACTAGTGCTGAGAATCTCCAACAACCGCGCACCCGCGTATGTGCCGTCATCAAACCCGTACCAACGCTCCTTAAAGAAAATGTGACCACTCATTTCACCGCCGAGAGGGGAGTCTACTTTCTTCATCTGCGCTTTAATAAGAGAGTGGCCTGTTTTAAACATCAAAGGCTCTCCACCCATAGACGCCACAGCAGGAGCGAGTTGCTGAGAGCACTTCACATCAAAGACGATGGTCCCTCCTGGTACACGGCTTAAAACATCTTTGGCAAACAAAAGCATTTGACGATCTGGATATATGGTTTGCCCGTCTTTTGTCACCACACCCAAACGGTCTCCGTCCCCATCAAACGCCAAACCAAGTTCAGCGTCTGTGGTCTGGAGCGCATGAATCAGATCTTTCAAGTTCTCGGGTTTGCTGGGATCTGGGTGGTGATTGGGGAACTCACCGTCAACCTCACTAAAGAGTTCAATCACCTCACACCCTAGAGCCCTAAATATGGCGGGAGCACTCGCCCCCGCTACCCCGTTACCACTATCGACCACGATTTTCATCTTCCGCTTTAAAGCGATGTCTCCAGTGATCCGTTGAGCGTAATCAGCACTCAGGTCCACACGGCGTAGTGTTCCTGGGTGAGGTACTGCTTTATTACCTTGCCCCTCTAGAGTAGCTTTTTTCATCTCTTGGTACAAAGACAAGATCTCTTCTCCGTAGATGGCTTTTCCTGCCAGCACCATCTTAAATCCGTTGTAATTCTTAGGATTATGACTACCCGTAATTTGTATACCACTGGTGCAAAGCGTATGCGCAGCAAAGTAGAGCATAGGCGTTGTAACCATTCCTACATCTATGACGTCAACCCCGCCCGCTTGAAGGCCTTCAATTAAAGCTTTACTTAGGCTTGGGCCACTCAGTCGCCCATCGCGTCCAACTGCAACTGTTCGTTCGTTTAATAAGAGCGCTGCTTTTGCGAATGCAAGTCCCAACAAATGTGCAATGTGCTCATTCAAGGAGGTCGGTACTACGCCGCGAATGTCGTAAGCTTTAAAAATAGTGGAGTCAATGGAAGCTGTATTCATAAAATTGATTGTAACGATGAGGGACAACGTGAGGCGATACCAAGCGTTGTTGTTTCAAGCCTTAAGCAGACTCACAAAATCAGGAAAGGGGATAAACGGCCCATTGACTCTAAGTCTCAATTCAATGAATCCTCTACTCCACGCGGGTCAGCTTGAGAGTTTGACTCAAAGTTACTGCAAGCCTTGAGCCCTGGGATTTAAAAAAAAGAGAGTTCAATTAATCTAGGAGCGATTGAGCAAGTTCGTTTAAGCGGTGATGGGGAGTGACCAAAGCGCTCATCACACTAAAGTGATTTAAGCCAG
>CAJAYT010000114.1 GCA_903949285.1 uncultured Burkholderiales bacterium | reverse complement strand
GAATATGCCTACAATGAAGCTTCCAGCTATCGCAGTTGCCATAGATTGTTGGTTCCGGGCGCGTCATCACCTGACGCGCCCTTTTTTATGTCTCTCTCTTTTAAATTCATATACTTAAACGTGTCCGTTGATGAACCACATCAGAAACTTTTCGATCATTGCTCATATAGATCATGGTAAATCAACTCTTGCAGATCGGTTAATCCAGCGCTGTGGGGGGCTTAGCGATAGAGAGATGGAGGAGCAAGTTTTAGACTCCATGGATATAGAGAAAGAGCGTGGGATAACTATTAAAGCTCAAACCGCCTCGCTGAGATATAAAGCCTTAGATGGCCAGATTTATTCATTTAATCTTATTGATACACCTGGGCATGTGGACTTCTCGTACGAGGTCTCACGCTCTTTAAGCGCTTGTGAAGGCGCGTTGCTTGTTGTCGATGCAAGTCAGGGGGTAGAGGCGCAAACCGTTGCCAATTGTTATACAGCTCTTGATCTAGGTGTGGAGGTAGTCCCAGTTTTGAACAAAATGGATTTGCCCCAGGCAGACCCGGACAACGCAAAATCAGAAATTGAAGATGTCATTGGGATTGATGCAACGGACGCTATTCCATGCTCAGCTAAAACAGGCATGGGCATAGATGAGATCCTAGAGGCGATCGTCCACAAGATACCACCTCCAAGGGGTAATCCTGATGGACCCCTACGAGCCATGATTATTGATAGTTGGTTTGACACCTATGTGGGTGTTGTGATGTTGGTGCGTGTTGTGGACGGGCGTTTGGCCAAGGGCGAACGCATCAAACTCATGGCCACTGGTGCGACCTATAACGCCGATAGTTTAGGTGTGTTCACACCAGCAAACCAACCCCGAGAGGCGCTAGAGGCTGGGGATGTGGGATACATTATTGCGGGTATCAAAGAGTTACAGGCCGCTAAGGTTGGGGACACAGTGACCCTTATCAAATCGGGTACTGGGGGCGCGAGCGCAACCGCGACTCAGGCTTTACCGGGTTTCAAGGAGATTCAACCGCAAGTTTTCGCGGGTCTGTATCCAACCGAAGCTAATCAATATGACTCCCTCAGAGACGCCCTTGAGAAGTTAGAGCTCAATGACTCATCGCTGCGCTACGAACCCGAGGTGTCGCAAGCGCTTGGATTTGGATTTCGGTGCGGTTTTCTCGGCTTGCTGCATATGGAGATCGTGCAAGAGAGGCTGGAGCGTGAGTTTGATCAAGACTTGATCACCACAGCGCCAAGCGTTGTGTACGAGGTGGTAAAAGGGGATGGCGAGGTGATGATGGTTGAAAATCCATCAAAAATGCCAGACCAAGGCAAGCTCCAAGAGATCAGAGAGCCGATAGTGACAGTACACCTTTATATGCCCCAAGAATATGTGGGTGCAGTGATGACGCTTGCGAACCAAAAACGCGGTGTTCAAATGAACATGGCTTACCATGGCCGCCAAGTGATGCTCACCTATGAGATGCCGCTTGGGGAAATTGTTCTCGATTTCTTTGACAAATTGAAATCTGTGAGCCGCGGCTACGCATCCATGGACTATGAATTCAAAGAGTACAGAGCCTCAGATGTTGTCAAAGTAGATATTTTGCTCAACGGCGAAAGAGTGGACGCGTTGTCCATCATCGTACACAGATCACAGTCCAATTACAGAGGCCGCGCTGTAGTCTCAAAAATGCGCGAGATTATTAGCAGGCAGATGTTTGACGTGGCTATTCAAGCCGCCATTGGTGCCAACATCATCGCGCGTGAAACGATTAAAGCACTGCGTAAAAACGTATTGGCTAAATGTTACGGTGGCGATATCAGTCGCAAACGAAAATTACTAGAAAAACAAAAAGCGGGAAAAAAGCGCATGAAGCAAATTGGATCCGTAGAAGTCCCCCAAGAGGCGTTCTTGGCTATATTGCAAGTTGAGGATTGATCAATCATGATGTCAGTAATAACTGCATTTGTTCTAGGGGCATTTGCAACTTATATCGGTAGTTGGTACCTTGGATTTATCGAAGGCAACTTTGCGCTACTTCTCTTTATTGCAAGCGTTGTCACTGGGGTGTATTGGCTGGCAGAACGCTTTTATTTCTTACCCGCGCGCCTTAAAAATGTACAAGACCTTCGGGACCAAGCGCACTCACGTGATACTCAGTTGAGGACACTTGGCATTACTCCGCAAGAGACCGACATGAGCGCGCATCACGAGGAGCTGGCCCGTCAACCTTGGTGGTTGGACTGGACGGCCGGATTATTCCCCGTCATTCTTGTGGTTTTCTTATTAAGATCTTTCTTATTTGAGCCCTTTAAAATTCCTTCCGGCTCGATGATTCCCACTTTGTTGGTGGGCGATCTCATTTTGGTCAACAAGTTCCATTACGGAGTGAGACTCCCGGTTATTAATCTAAAAGTCACTGACGGCTCACCAGTTGAGAGGGGCGATGTGATGGTTTTTAGATTCCCACCTAAGCCCAGTTTGGACTATATTAAAAGGGTTATTGGTGTGCCCGGTGATGAGGTTTCTTATCTTAATAAGGAATTAAAAATTAATGGAGTGCCGGTCGAGAAAAAAGCTTTGCCTGAATTCTTTGAAGAGGACAGTCTTCGCTACATCAAACAATTCTCTGAAGATCTGCCTTTGAGCCACGATCAACAACCGACAGCGGAACTCAAAACCCATCCCCTCTTGAACGAGGATGAGCGACCCGCCTTTGTTGCAGGTGCTGATAACTTTAAATTCAAAGAGCTGTGCTCTTATAGTGTTGAAGGATTTGTTTGCAAAGTGCCAGCAGGTCATTACTTTATGATGGGTGATAACCGCGATAATTCACTAGACTCTAGGTACTGGGGATTTGTGCCAGATGAGAATATCGTAGGTAAGGCTATTTTTGTTTGGATGAATTTTGGCAGCCTAAAGCGAATCGGTAGTATTAACTAATGGATGTAAAGTCTCAAGCACTCTTTTATGAAGCCTTAGAACGGCGCTTGGAGCATTCTTTTACCCACCCAGAGTTAATTGTTCAGGCCTTAACGCACCGCAGCCACGGTGCCAATCACAACGAACGGTTGGAGTTCTTGGGTGACTCGGTTTTGAATCTTGCCGTCTCACAAATGCTTTTTAAAGCGCTCGCCAATTTGCCTGAAGGGGACTTGTCTAGAGTTCGCGCGAATTTAGTCAAACAAGACACGCTTCACAAGTTAGCGCTTGATTTGGGTCTGAGTGGACTCATTAAATTGGGCGAGGGAGAGCTCAAATCGGGCGGACAAAAAAGACCCTCCATCTTGGCCGATGCATTAGAGGCTGTGATAGGGGCTGTCTTTGTGGACGCGGGCTACGCGCCTGCTGAGGCATTGGTATTTAGACTGTTTGATCAAGTTAGTATCAATCCTGCGATGTCCGCTGCAGCTAAAGATCCTAAAACTGAATTGCAGGAATGGTTGCAAGCCAGGCGTTTAAAGCTCCCAATCTACAGAGTTGCAGGCACAACAGGAGCCGCTCACCAACAAACCTTTGACGTCGAGTGTGAGGTGGTAGAGTTAAATGTGAGTCAACGCGGCATAGGCGAGTCCAAAAGAGCGGGCGAGCAAGCTGCAGCTAAAGCGATGCTAGATTGGCTGAGAGAGAATAAATAAAGACTTGGAAAATAAAGTGTTGAGAATAAACTCTCTAATAACTATTCGACCCGTTCAACCAATTTAGTTAAAACAAGTTAGTTAAAACAAGTTATCCACGCATTTCACTGAGTTCCAAAAATGCGATTCCAAATTTACTAAAAATATTATTAATGACTGAAAAAGCGACCCCTACAAAGAAACCCAAAAAATCAAGTCCTATCCCTTTGGAGTCTAAAGTGGATAAAGGGCAAGCAAAGGGGGACCAGGTGCAAGGCAGCGCTGACAGTGAGATTGCTGATGTGGACAAGGACTCATTAACGCAAATGCTGCAGGCGGCCGTTGGACCAACAAACCCCCTACACCGATGCGGTACGGTTGCCATTGTGGGTAAGCCTAATGTTGGCAAGTCTACGCTCTTGAACGCTTTGGTGGGACAAAAAATAAGTATCACCTCCAAGAAAGCCCAAACCACCCGTCACCGCATCACGGGAATCAGAACAGAGGGTGCGTCGCAGTTCATTTTTGTGGATACGCCTGGATTTCAAACTCGTCACGCAAACGCCTTAAACCGCTCACTCAATAAAACTGTGGTCGGTGCAGTGAGCGGAGTGGATTTGATTTTATTTGTCGTTCAGTCCGGTGCATTCTCCGTTGCTGATGCGAAAGTGCTTGGACTACTCGGACAGCACACTCCTATTATTTTGATCGCTAACAAGCTGGACATGATTCACAGGAGAGGCGACTTAGCACCTTGGTTGCAGGATATGCAAAGGAAGGGGGAGTTTATAGAGACAGTTCCGATGTCTGCGAAAAGCGCAAAAGACGTAGAACGCCTTCTTGCAGTGTGCGCTAAATATCTGCCCCACCAGCCTTGGTGGTACAGCGAAGATGAGCTAACGGATAGGAGCGAGAAGTTTTTGGCGAGTGAGATTATTCGTGAAAAGTTATTTAGATTAACGGGCGATGAATTACCTTATACGTCAACCGTTATCATTGATAAATTCACAGAGGAACCAGGCAAGACTGTGGCCCGAATGGTCAAAATTGCAGCAACTATCGTGGTTGAACGCGATGGACACAAGGCGATGGTCATCGGCGAAAACGGTGACCGATTAAAACGCATTGGATCTGAGGCGCGTCAAGAGTTGGAAAATCTGATGGGCGCGAAGGTCTTCCTTGAGATTTGGGTAAAAGTTCGCTCGGGATGGGCGGATGATGAGGCGCGGGTGCGCAGTTTTGGCTACGAATAGGTCCACACCAGCGAGTCGGGTTCTGGATGAGCCGGCCTTTGTTCTTCAATCTTTTGATTGGAGTGAGACGAGTTTGATTGTTGAGGTGCTCACGCGTCACCTTGGGCGCGTGACACTGGTTGCAAAAGGCGCCAAAAGACCCAGTTCGAGTTTCAGGCCTATTTTGCTCCCCTTGCAAGTGCTGAAGGTAACTTATAGTGGGGACGCAGAAATAAGAACCCTCAAGTCAGCGCTATGGGGGGGCGGTAACGTGATGCCAAAAGGTGAGGCTTTGTTATCTGGCTTTTACCTCAATGAGCTCATATTAAGACTTTTGCAAAGGGATGATCCGCACCCTGAACTGTTTGATATCTATGCGCAGACCGTCTCTATACTTGCAACACAAGATGAGAGCTTAAAGGCGCCTGCGCTCAGGAGTTTTGAGCTCCTGCTGTTAAAAGACCTTGGTTGGTTGCCCGACTTTAAGCGGCAATCCCTAACGCTTCAACCGTTAAAGGATGATGAGTCATATGCTTGGATTGCAGAGGTTGGACTCAGAGAGGCGGGTGACGCTGAGCAAGGCGGACTGATCGGTTTAACGGGCAAGTCTTGGCGGGACTTGGGTGTTGCACTGAGTCTGCCCGATCCACAGGTGCCTTTGATCAGGGTCTGTGCGGAGATGGCCCCCCAGCATCGACAGTCCCTACAAAGTCAATTGCGCTCTGTCTTACACTACCACTGCGGGGTCTCAAAACTCAGAACCCGTCAATTCATGATGGATCTTCAATCCCTTTAGATGGCTTCAGATTATTTTTTTAGTTCTTCTCAGTTTTCAAGTCTCTAGGTTTTTATGACTGCTTTATCCGTTAATTTAAATAAAGTTGCAACCATTCGCAACACAAGAGCGCTGGGTATTCCAAGCGTTTTAAAAGCGGCCTCCATTTGTTTGCAAGCGGGCGCAAACGGTATCACCGTTCACCCCAGACCCGATGAGAGACATATCCGAGCAAGTGATGTGTCAGAGCTCTCAGAGTTTCTCAAAGACAAGCCCGGTATTGAATTCAATATTGAGGGTAATCCATTTCATAATTTGATGGATTTTGTGCGCCGCTTCAGGCCCGAACAGGTGACCTTTGTGCCCGATGATCAAACTCAGATGACGAGTGATCATGGATGGCGCTTCCCCCAGGACCTTGAGAGCCTGAGGCCGCTCGTTCAAGAGGCGCTGGGTTTAGGCGTGCGGGTTAGTTTATTCATGGATGCAGTGCCCGAGCAAATGCATTTCGTCAGTCAGCTCGGCGCGCAACGGGTTGAACTTTACACCGAGCCCTACGCGAGTGCTTACGGTACGCCCAAACAAACTGAAGTGCTCGAGCAGTTTAGAGTTGCCGCGCAAAGTGCGAGCGAATGTGGTTTAGCGCTCAACGCTGGTCACGATTTGAATCTAGATAACTTGGGGCTACTTTTAAAAACGATCCCCTTGATTGAGGAAGTATCCATTGGTCACGCTTTGATTGGGGACGCATTGGAGAAGGGGTATGCACAAGCCGTAAAGGCCTATTTATCTTGTATACAAGCGGCTAAACGCGCCGCGGTTTAGAACGGGGGAGTGCGCAAAATTGATTTACGGTATAGGTACAGATATCTGCGATATACGCAGAATTGCCAAGGCCATCGAGCGTCACGGCGACCGCTTTGCGCTCAAAATACTTACTGATAATGAGTACTTAACCTACCAATCGCGCAGCGCGCGATTTGCGGACCGGGGTACTCGTTTTCTGGCGACTCGTTTCTCTGTAAAAGAAGCTTTTAGCAAAGCCATTGGGATGGGCATGCGTATGCCCATGTGGTGGACGCGCTGTGAGGTGGCAAAGCTACCCAGCGGACAACCCACCATTAAACTCTACGGTGATCTGCGAGAGTGGTTTGAGGCCAAAGGGCTGAGTGCTCATGTGTCCCTCAGCGACGAATCGGATTACGCAACCAGTTATGTAATTGTTGAGGACTCAAGATGATCAGTCATAGCCCTATTATTTTAGATATTGCAGGAATTTCGTTGACCCAAATCGATGCACAACGTTTAATGCATCCTTTAACGGGTGGTGTTATTTTGTTTGCACGTAACTGGGAAAGCAGAGAACAACTCAGCGCCCTTTGCCAAGATATTAAGCGAGTTAGGTCTGATTTGTTGATTTGCGTGGATCATGAAGGTGGTCGAGTACAACGCTTTAAATCGGACGGTTTTACGCATCTTCCCGCAATGGGGGAGTTGGGCCGTATGTGGAACCTAGACGCTGACGCTCGCATCGGCAGTGGTGCTTTAAAGGCGATGGACGCGGCAACGGCGTGTGGGTACATACTGGGTGCGGAGTTACGAGCTTGTGGGGTGGATTTGAGTTTTACCCCGGTGCTCGATTTGGACTGGGGTAGCAGTGGTGTGATTGGAGACAGAGCCTTTCACAGCGACGCGCGCGTAGTAAGTGTTTTGTCCAAGAGTTTGATGCACGGACTCTTAAAGGCAGGCATGGCCAACTGCGGTAAGCATTTCCCTGGACACGGCTTTGTCAAAGCAGACTCACATGTCGATATTCCAATTGACAAGAGATCACAAGCAGAAATTCTCTCCCAGGACGCCTGGCCTTATGAGGTCTTAAGCACAGTGCTCTCCAGTGTGATGCCAGCTCACGTTATCTATCCACTCGTTGACTCCAGACCAGCAGGGTTTTCTAAAACATGGTTAGAGAATATCTTACGCGCTCAAATGAAGTTTCAAGGCGCTATTTTTAGTGATGATCTGTCGATGGCTGGCGCTCGGGAGATTGATGGTCAGACCGTTACTTATGTTCAAGCTGCTATTGAAGCACTGAGTGCAGGGTGCGATATGGTGCTCTTGTGCAATCAAAGTGTTGAAGGCGGCTCAGCGCAGGGTAAACCTATTGATGAGTTATTGGAGGGTTTAGAACGTGCGCTGATGGACTCCAAGTGGAGTGCAAGGCAGGTAAGTGAAGAGCGCAGGCTATCTCTCCTAGGTCGCGTAGAACCACAAGACTGGATGAGTTTAATGAAGGATCCTGAGTATATTCATGCACTTACACTGCTTCCCTGATCAAGAATCTGAATAGAGTGATTTTTCACTTTCATTTTTATTCATTACCATTGTTCATTTAATATCTAATTGATTCGTTTTTATTAGCATGAAGCGTTAAAATATTCCTATAAAAATTAAACGAGATTTAAATTTCGTAGTTCATCTTAAAAAGAACAAGGAATTTTTAATGGCGACAAAAACAGGCAAGAATGCTGTGGCAGCGAGTGGTCTGCGTTTTACGAGTCGTGAGAACGGCTCTCCCTTCGCAGGCATGGGTAAGATAGGCGAGACAATGTCTTGCATGATGTGTGGTCACCATAAACCACGTAGTCAGGGAAGCCAAAGACGTTTTGCAGGTAGTCTTGCTTTCTTTTGCTTTGAGTGCAAGCCCCCCGTTGCAATAGAGAAACCTCTTAAAGTAGCCGCATAATTTAAGCAGGCAAAAAATATGGTGATAACAACTTCTGTTATCACCATATTCGTTATAGATACCTTTAAGCTTGATGCTCTTTGCGAAGCGCAGGGAATAAAATCACATCTCTAATACTTGCACTATCTGTGAGTAGCATCATGAGTCTGTCTATTCCAATGCCGCAACCCCCTGTTGGCGGCATTCCGTATTCGAGTGCTCTAACAAAGTCATGGTCAAAGAACATGGCCTCATCGTCACCACTTTCTTTTGCGTTCACTTGCGCTTGAAAGCGTGCGGCTTGGTCCTCAGCATCATTGAGCTCAGAGAATCCGTTTCCAAATTCGCGTCCCGTAATGTAGAGTTCAAAACGCTCTGTGACGTCTGGGTTGGAGTCGCTCGCTCTAGCAAGTGGGGAGATCTCGACTGGGTGCTCACATATGAATGTTGGCTGCCACAAGCGCTCTTCGATCACCTCCTCAAAGTAGAGCACCTGCAAAGACGCGAGAGAGCGTTTGGAGAGTT
This sequence comes from uncultured Burkholderiales bacterium, assembly GCA_903949285.1. GTDB lineage: Bacteria > Pseudomonadota > Gammaproteobacteria > Burkholderiales > Burkholderiaceae_C > Limnohabitans. The sequence goes on along the minus strand of CAJAYT010000114.1, from coordinate 10,552 downwards.
GGTGTTTGTGTTCTGTGAGTCCAAGCTCCTCTAACGCTTTAACCATTCCCTCAATGGAGTGAATAGGTACCGCGGAGGGTGCGAATTTCTCGATCGCTTGGGGGATGGTGAGCCTTGCAAAGGGCGCGTTCAAATCCACCTCCTTGCCAGCGTAACTGAGCGTCAAAGATCCCGTTGTCTCGATTGCAACAGCTCGGATAAGGGACTGTGTGTACTCCATCAAGTCCATGTAGTTCCAGTAGGCCGCGTAAAACTCCATCATCGTGAACTCAGGGTTGTGACGCACTGAGATCCCTTCGTTTCTAAAGTTACGATTGATCTCAAACACCCGCTCAAACCCACCCACGATCAGACGTTTTAAATAAAGCTCTGGTGCAATGCGCAGGTACATCTCCTGGTCCAACGCGTTATGGTGAGTTGTAAAGGGCCTTGCGTTAGCGCCTCCTGGGATGGGGTGCAACATGGGTGTTTCAACTTCCAAAAATTCATGTTTGACCATGAACTCTCGCATACAAGTGATCGCTTTGGAGCGAGTGATGAACCGGTTTTTAGCAGACTCATCAGTGATTAAATCGATATGGCGTTGACGGTATTTGATCTCTTGGTCGCTGATCCCGTGAAACTTGTCGGGCAATGGTCTAAGGCTTTTGGTGAGCAAGCGAATTTCTTTGACATGCACGGAGAGCTCGCCCGTGCGAGTTTTAAAAAGTGTGCCTTTGGCACCCAAGATATCGCCTAAATCCCAGTGTTTAAATGCGTTGTAGGCCTCCTCTCCAACCTCATCTCTGACGATGTAGAGTTGTAGGCGGCCACTGGCGTCTTGGATGGTGGCAAAGCTTGCTTTGCCCATCACCCGCTTGAGCATCATCCGACCGCCAACGCTGACTGGAATCGGTGTGTCTTGGAGTGTTTGTCCATCAAGGCCTTCGTACTCTTTGTGCACGTTGGCTGCGTGGTGCGTGGGTTTAAAGTCGTTGGGGAATACAGGCGTTTTAGATGCCGCGCTGTGCTCCCTTAACTGTGACAACTTTTCTCTTCTCTCTGCGATCAGTTTGTTTTCGTCTACCACAGGAGTTTCAGCAATCACTTGAGTATTAGCATTGGCTGAAGGGTCTTGGTTGAGTTGTTCAGATTTTGAATTCAATTTATAGATCTTTTTGTTAGGTTATTAGTTACTGACCGCGTCTGCAGGTTGTTTGAGTAGCATTGCACACGTATCGGCAATACTCCTCTTGAGCTCTCGTCTATCGCAAATAAAATCCACGGCCCCCTTGAGTTGCAAGAACTCAGAGCGTTGAAAGCCCTCGGGGAGGGTGACTCTCACGGTGCTCTCTATAACGCGTGGCCCTGCAAATCCGATCAAAGCCTTGGGCTCAGCGATGACGACATCGCCCATGAACGCAAACCCAGCAGATACGCCGCCCATGGTTGGATCTGTTAGGACGCTGATGAAGGGTAAACCTTTTTTAGCAAGTCGTGTGAGTGATGCGTTGGTCTTTGCCATTTGCATGAGCGAGAGGAGTCCCTCTTGCATACGCGCTCCCCCGGTCGCCGTGAAGCAAATAAAGGGGACTTTTTGTTCAATGGCAGTGTGCACTCCGCGCACGAAACGCTCCCCGACAACGGAGCCCATGCTGCCGCCCATGAAATCAAACTCAAAGCAAGCTGCGACGACGTTGATACTGTGAATCGACCCGCCCATCACGACCAGTGCATCGGTCTCACCGGTGTTGGCCATCGCTTCTTTAATTCGTTCGGGGTATTTTCTGGAATCCTTGAATTTGAGCGGATCGACAGGCACAACCTCCTGTCCTATCTCATAGCGACCTTCTGGATCTAAGAAATAATTTAAGCGTATGCGCGCTGAGATTCTGTGATGATGGGAGCACTTGGGGCATACATTCAAATTCTCTTCCAAATCTGCGTTGTAAAGCACAGTCTCGCAACTAGGGCATTTGACCCAAAGTCCCTCTGGAACGCTCCTCCTGTCTGCAGGATCGGTTTGCTGAATTTTTGGGGGGAGAAGTTTTTCTAGCCAACTCATGGTGCACTCCTTAAGTTTTTTGGTCCATAGCAGCTCTAATGCTTGCCATAAACGTTTTTGCGATTTGGGGACCGCTTTGCAAAGTAGAGTCTTTGATTAAATCAATCAAACGAGAGCCAATCACAACTGCGTCAGCAACGCGGCTAACAGTTTGTGCAGTTTCAGGGTCTCTGATCCCAAACCCTACGCCCACCGGAATATGAACATGCTTTCTAATTTTAGGGAGCATCTCCCGAACTTCGTCGGTATTTAGATTGCCTGCTCCCGTTACACCTTTTAAGGATACATAGTAAACGTACCCGGAAGCAACAGCTGCAACCTCCCTAATTCTTGTCTCAGTGCTGGTCGGCGCCAGCAAGAAGATGAGATCCATGGATCTTTGTTTGAGTTGGGCTGCAAACTCCACGCATTCGTTGGGTGGGTAATCAACAATCAAAACTCCGTCAACACCACAAGCGTGTGCATGGGAGACGAATGCATTTTGACCATGCTGTAAGTCGTATTTTTCAATTGGGTTAGCGTAACCCATCAATACAACAGGCGTTGTGTTATTTTTTTCCCTGAAGGTTTTAACAACGCCGAGCACCTCTTGCAGACCCACTTGGTTTGCAATGGCTAGCTCTGCAGCTTTTTGAATAACGGGACCATCAGCCATGGGGTCACTAAACGGAATACCCAATTCCAATATATCTGCCCCACCTTCTACCAACCCCTCGAGCAGACCTTGGGTTGCTTGGAGGCTGGGGAAGCCCGTCATGAGGTAGGGGATGAGAGCCTTTTTGCCAGAGGACTCAAGCGTTTTGAATGTATGTTGAATGCGGCTCATGTATTATTTTTTCTCAAAATGAATCGGCGTTGTGCCGCCTTTGACGCCTTGTCCTTGACAACTGGGGCGACAATAAAAATCTGCGTTGCTCAAATCTGCAACCGTTCCAATGTCTTTGTCTCCGCGCCCAGAGAGATTAACAAGTATCGACTGGGTTGGTTTCATGGACGGTGCGAGCTCCATGGCATAAGCAATCGCATGACTCGATTCGAGTGCAGGAATAATGCCCTCAGTGCGACACAGGTAATGAAACGCATGTAAGGCCTGTGCGTCTGTTGCCCCGACATACTGAGCGCGTCCGATATCTTTCAGGTAAGCGTGTTCGGGTCCAACGCCTGGGTAATCCAGTCCAGCACTGATGCTGTGGGTCTCTGTAATTTGACCCCTTTCGTCTTGCAAAATGTAAGTGCGGTTGCCGTGTAATACCCCTGGGGATCCTTTTTGCAAAGAGGCCGAGTGTTTCCCGCTCTCCAGTCCTTCTCCAGTGGCCTCAACCCCTATCAACTGGGTATTTTCATAGCCGATGTAGGGATGAAAAATCCCCATCGCATTGCTCCCTCCGCCAACGCATGCGATCACTGCATCAGGTTGGGAGCCAAAGTGCATTAGGGGCATCTGCTCAATGCATTCTTTACCGATCACGCTTTGAAAATCTCTCACCATCATAGGATACGGGTGTGGACCGGCGACAGTGCCAATGATGTAAAACGTATTTTCGACATTTGTGACCCAGTCCCTAAGCGCTTCATTCAAAGCGTCTTTTAGAGTTCGACTGCCACTACTGACCGGGACTACAGTTGCCCCGAGGAGTTTCATTCTGTATACATTAGGGCTTTGACGCTTGACGTCCTCACTCCCCATGTACACAACACACTCTAAGCCGTAACGGGCACAGATGGTTGCCGTAGCTACACCGTGTTGCCCGGCACCTGTTTCAGCAATAACACGGGGTTTGCCCATTCTTTTGGCCAGCATGGCTTGACCAATTGTGTTATTGATTTTATGGGCGCCGGTGTGATTTAAATCCTCACGTTTTAAATAGATTTGAGCCCCACCCAATTCGCGACTCATGCGCGCCGCGTGGTAGATGGGTGAGGGTCGGCCAACGAAATGCTTTAACTCGTAATGAAACTCGCGTAAAAATTCCGGTTCGTTATGGTATTTTTCGTACGCTGCTTTGAGCTCATCAATAGCGTGCGTTAGCGTCTCGCTCACGAAACTGCCGCCGTATTTGCCAAAGTGCCCACTCAGATCGGGCTGTTGATATTCATACATTTTTGAATTCCTAAATAAGCTTTTTTATAAGCGTCTAAATTTTTAGTACTTGCAATGCATCTCAACATCTTACAGATACACCGCTTACTTCTTGCAGAAGGTGGCAATAAGACATTAGGTCACTGGAGTTCACAAAGGACGTGGGTTAGATGGATTCATTCACCCGCGCAGATATGATTTCCCTAGGCATGTCTAACAGCGCTTACAAATTCTTTAATCTTTTGAGCATCTTTGATGCCCTTATCAATCTCTACACCTGAGCTCACATCCACGCCGAGTGAGAGTCCAAGTGGCTTAAAGTGAGCGATGCCACTTGCCACATTTGCAGGTGTGAGTCCACCAGACAAGACGAGGTGAGCGTTTACGTTTTGAGTAATGTGTGACCAATTAAATGCCTTACCGCCCCCGCCGTAACCTTGTACATGTGCATCTAGTAGCAGCGCCTGGGCTAATTTGTAATCCAGAGCATATTTTAATAGGTCAAAGGGGGTTTCGCTCTGATCGGCTGGAATTCTGACGGCACGAATCCACGGCGCACGAAGGAGAAGGGCCGTTTCGTGACAAAACTCTGGACTCTCGTCGCCGTGAAACTGTAGCCAAGCCCCAGGCACCATGTCCATTGCATTTTGGATAGTGTTGATATCCGCGTTGACAAATAAAAGCACTGGATTAACAAATGCTGGCAAGCGGCGCGCCAATTCGCCCGCTCGTTTGGGGCTAATGTAGCGAGGGCTTTTGGGATATTGAACAAACCCAATTGCGTTGACCCCTTGTTCCAGCGCAGCGTCTACGTCCTCTTCTCGTGTGAGACCACATATTTTGATGCAAGTATTTAAATTCATCAAGGTAAAAAGTTGAATGTAGGAGTTTGTCTCGGTATGTTCCACTTGGGATCATACTGGGGGCCTGCAAAATAAAGCCCCTCTGCAGGGAAGGTCGGCGCTGCAGCGTCCCTGCTTTTCGCCTGCAACACGTCAAGCATCCAAGTCGGTGGGTGTTTGCCTTGTCCAATGTAGATCAAACACCCCATGATGTTCCGAATCATATGGTGCAAGAACGCATTACCCTCAAATTCAAAGCGCCAGTAACCCGACTCAGTGGCCGCGTCGACTGGGTCCTTTGAGTATCTTTGACTGCGGGTGCGTTCAATTTTAATCGAGTTCAATGTTTTAACTGGACTCAGTGCCTGACACGCTGCGGCTCTAAAGGAGCTGAAGTCGTGGGTCCCTAAAAGATGCTCTGCCCCTTGTCTCATCAACTCGGCACTGAGTGGCTTAAAGCTCCACCCAACTCGCCCCGTCTCCAGGCTAGGGCGAACGCTAGATTCTAAAAGTACGTAAATGTATTTGCGAGAAACAGCACATTTGCGGGCATCAAAAGCATCCTCAACGTGGAGAGCCCACTGAACCCCAATGTCGTCAGGTAAAAAGCTGTTGAGACCTCTGACCCAAGAAGCATTGTCCCGGGCTACGGGAGAGTCAAAATGAACGACTTGCATTAAAGCGTGCACTTTGGCGTCTGTTCTCCCGGCACAGTGCGAGCGGATCGGATGCTGGGTGAAAGCCAATAGTGCACCTTCCAACTTGTCTTGGATGGTCTGACCACTCAGCTGACTTTGCCAGCCCTCATAAGCACGCCCTAAATAACTCAGGCCAAGGGCAATACGCATTTTATTTAGGGGTGCTCGGAGAGCCAACGCCTGGCTATCTCTTGCATTTGCTCATTGGCTTGTTCGGCAACTTCTTGAGCAAGAGCGCGTCCGGTATGTTTTTGTCCGAGTTTCCATAGCTCCTCCGCGAGATCCAAGCGAACTCTAAAGGGGTCCTCTTGTTCAGCGCTATTGGCACTTTGGCCGTTTGTGGGGGCACTCGCTTTAGAGGTGGAGTGCGTGTGAGCAGCAGGTGCGTTCGTTGAAGCCGCTATCGGAGCCAAAACTGGGCTAGCAGCTTGACGCGTATACGCCTCGTTAGGTGGATCCGAGGAAATGTTCAGATCAAAATCAAAGGAGATAGGTTGGATATGGGGAGAGTTTGGGGCTGCAGAGCCCAAGTGCGGTGTGCCCGCGTGCGCAACATCCTCGTGGGTAAGGTCTTGAATCGATTGCTCAGGCAGCGGCGCAAACACGGGTGAGCTTGAGAGCTCATCAGCGAGGGGCTCAAAGGATGGAGGAGTCCCCTCTTGATCGGGGGTTACCTGATCTTTGGCTGCTTTATTGGGTTCTTTATTGATCCGAATCCAGATCCACAACAAGAGAATACAGCCCAACACAAATGAGCTCACATAGACGAGTTCGAAATTATCGTTGATCCAAACGCGAAGATCGTCAAGGTTATTGATTTTTGCTAATTCAGGCAATCCTGAGAGCACTCCATCCTTAACCTGGAGTCCCGCGCTTTGCGCGAGCTTAGATAAGTCTTCGATGTTTTGAATCAAGTCTTGACGACGCTCAGAATTAACTTCTGCTTGTTTTTGTTGTGCAATTTTTTCTTCATTGGGCAATTCAGTCGGACTCGATTGCACCTCGGGTGAGCTGAGTTTGAGTTGATCCTTAGGCGCCGACAAAGCATCCGTCACCTTACCACTGATTTTGCCTGTGACGGATTTCTCAGACTTTTGGAGTTCACCTTGGGGTAGGTGCGCGGCTAGATTAGATCTGTAACTCGCGAATGCCTTGGCTTGCAAAATGACCTCAGAATGCGCCTTGTCTCTCTCAACTGCGAGGGCTTCATCAATTGACGGGATTTTGAGTGAAGCACCTGCTTTGACGAGGTTTACATTTTTTTGGATGAACGCGTCGGGATTGCTATTGAGGAGTGCAACCAACATTTGGTCCAACGAGAGTTGGCTTTTATCCATGTTTTGCAAAGCAATCTTGCCCGCCGTATCTCCTGTCTTTACCTCAATAATTTGGGCATCAACCGTATTGGGCGTTTGGATTGTTTTGGAGTCTGCATTAATGGATTGTGTCCCCAAAAACAAACCAAAGTTTCTGAGAATACTGCCAGTTGCCCATTTCAAATCCACCTCTACCTCAACGTAGGGGTCAGAGACGGGATGAACGCCAGTAATTTTTATAAATTTAGTGGTGTCCTCGCGAGTGATGAGTTCGAGCTTTGCATCCTCTAGCGCTGTGTTGATAGGGATACCGTTGGCTTTATAGACTGAGAAGTCGGCCAAACTGGCTTGCAAATCCACCAACTCTTCATCACTGATATTGCTCAGGTTGATCTCTACTGCAAGGGGCTCACCCACCACGGATTGAATCAAGGGGCGATTAAGGGTGACAGCATTGGAGTCAGTTACGCCCAGTAAGCACAGGCTAAGGAGTACACCCCTTGCGCACTGGGTGAGGGCGGGATGTAAACGGATGATTTTGAAGGTAGAAACCATAGGTGCCATTACGAATCAATAAAGTCAAGACGTCATCATAATCTACAGCCTACCGAGTTGGGTGTAAATACTTGATTTTGCAACAAAAAATCAAGAAAAAGATCGAAATTTGGAGGCGCTAATCAGATTTCTTCAAGGAGGATTCTCAACATCCTTCTCAGGGGCTCTGCTGCTCCCCAAAGAAGTTGGTCGCCAACAGTGAATGCGCCCAAAAAGTCATCCCCCATAGCGAGTTTATGCAGGCGTCCAACGGGGACACTTAGAGTACCAGTGACTGCGGCTGGGGTGAGCTCTTGTTCGGATATTTCTCGCACATTGGGGATCACTTTAACCCAATCGTTGCCTGCGGCAAGAGTGGCCTCAATGTCTTGGAGTGGGATATTCTTTTTCAGCTTAATGGTTAAACCCTGTGAGTGACAACGCATCGCGCCAATTCGAACGCAAAGGCCGTCAATGGGGATACTTCCCTCAGATCTAAAGGGCGGTAGGCCAAGGATTTTGTTGCACTCAGCTCCGCCTTTCCACTCCTCTTTGGTTTGACCGTTTTCATAGGGCACATCGATCCAAGGAATCAAACTGCCCGCAAGTGCAGTGTTTCTGAAATTGGATTTAGGAAAACTGCTACTGCGAAGTGTCTCAGTGACCTTACGGTCAATATCCAAAATTGCAGACGATGGGTTGGCTAACTCACCCTTAACACTATCGTGCAAGGCTCCCATTTGCTCTAAAAGCTCACGCATGTTTTGCGCTCCCGCTCCCGAAGCTGCTTGGTAGGTCATAGCGCTGATCCACTCAACCCAACCTTTGTTGATCAATGAGCCCATCGCCATGAGCATCAAGCTCACCGTGCAGTTGCCCCCAATCCAGTTTTTGCCGCCCGAGTGCAGGGCTTTGTCTATGACTGACTTGTTAACAGGATCCAAAATGATGATTGCATCGTCTTTCATTCGAAGCGATGATGCGGCGTCAATCCAGTGCCCTTGCCAGTTGGCAGCGCGTAGTTTTGGGAAAATCTCGTTGGTGTAGTCCCCGCCTTGGCAAGTGATGATGATGTCACATTTGCTCAGCGCTTGAATATCTTTTGCATCGAGAAGTTTGGTCTCGTTTTTAGCAAAAGAAGGTGCAGGTCCACCCACATTGGAAGTCGTGAAGAAAATGGGCTCGATCAGTGCAAAGTCACCTTGTGCTTGCATGCGTTCAATTAATACCGATCCCACCATCCCACGCCATCCAACCAATCCAACTACATTTGAGATCCGTGCCATACCGTTTATTCCCTTAAATTGAAAATTCTGCCTATCAAGCCAATGGTGCTAATCAAGTTACTTGAGAGCCGCCACAACTGCATCTCCCATTTGAGCTGTACCCACGCGTTGCGTGCCCTCTGAATAAATGTCTGGGGTGCGCAACCCACTTGCCAATACCTTTTGCACTGCCTGCTCGATGCGCAGTGCCTCGTTGGGTAAGTTTAGCGAGAAACGCAGCATCATTGCTGCAGAGAGTATGGTTGCTAGTGGATTGGCAAGACCTTTGCCAGCAATATCAGGTGCACTGCCGTGACTGGGTTCATAAAGACCTTGGTTCTTGGCGTTCAATGAGGCTGAAGGCAACATACCAATAGAGCCCGTGAGCATTGCAGCCTCATCGGACAGAATGTCGCCAAACATGTTGCCAGTCACCAAAACATCAAACTTCTTTGGCTCCTTCACAAGTTGCATTGCAGCGTTATCAACGTACATGTGATCCAACGCAACGTGGGGGTACTCTTTGCCAATTTGGGTCGCAATATCGCGCCAAAGTTGTGAGGTCTCGAGCACATTGGATTTATCTACACTGGTGACGCGTTTAGATCTTTTCTCAGCTGCTTTGAAAGCAGTGTGCATGATTCGCTCAATCTCTGGGCGGGTGTAGCGCATGGTGTCAAAGCCTTCCTCTGCGCCGACAAAGGGGCCATCAACAGCTTTGCGCCTGCCTTTGGGTTGACCAAAATAGATGTCTCCGGTGAGCTCGCGGATAATCAAAATATCGAGTCCACCAATCAACTCAGGCTTAAGGCTAGAGGCGTGTGTGAGCTCTGGATAACAAATAGCTGGGCGAAAATTAGCGTACAAACCGAGCGTCTTTCGGAGTCCCAAAATGGCTTGTTCGGGCCTTAAGGATCTCTCCAAATTATCGTATTTCCAGTCCCCAACAGCCCCAAACAGCACCGCATCGGCTTGCTCAGCCAAGCGAGAGGTTGCAGGGGGAAGGGGATGACCACTGGCCTCATAGGCCGCGCCTCCCACGTCGGCGAGTTCGAGCTCTAGTTTCAGATCTAAAACATTGAGAACTTTAAGTGCTTCTGCAACGATCTCAGGACCAATTCCGTCCCCTGGTAAAACGGCTATTTTCAATTGTGTACTCCTTCGATCATTGTTTGTGCAAGCCACGGTTTTGTGGATAAGCGTTCGGCCTCAAAAGCACGAATTTTGTCTGCGTGTCGCAGTGTGAGACCAATATCATCAAAGCCGTTTAACAAACAGTATCTCCTAAAGGGTTCGACGCTGAAGGGGATGCTCTCGCCTTGTTCTTTAACAATGACCTGAGCTTCCAGATCGATGGTCAATTGGAAACCGGGGAACGCCGCTGCCTCATGGAACAGTTGATCAATCACTGACTCTGAGAGTGTGATGGGGAGCAGACCATTCTTAAAGCTATTGTTAAAGAAGATGTCCGCATAACTGGGTGCCAAAATACACCTAAACCCGTATTGATCCAACGCCCAAGGTGCATGTTCTCTAGAAGAGCCGCACCCAAAGTTTTTGCGAGCCAGCAAAATTGATGCTCCCTTGTAGCGAGGCAGGTTCAGAACAAAGTCAGGGTTAGGTTTACGACTATTGGGGTCTTGGCCTGGATAGCCGGGATCCAAGTAGCGCCACTCATCAAATAAGTTAACCCCAAAACCTGTTTTGCGAATAGACTTCAAAAACTGTTTGGGAATGATCGCGTCAGTATCGACGTTTTCTCGGTCCATCGGT
>CAJAYT010000113.1 GCA_903949285.1 uncultured Burkholderiales bacterium | reverse complement strand
TTGAAAGTTGCATCAGTTACTTCAATGAACTTTCCGTTGTGGAATGCTTGGTTTTTGAAGGGTTGAACATGGGTGTTGATAAGTGACATGGTTTTTCCTTTTTTGATTGATAAAAACTATTAAATGAGAATTTCTCATTGAGCTCAATTATAGGTAAGCCTGCGTGCCTCGCTGATTGTTAATATTAATAGCTGTAATTGAGGATACCTAACAGGCGCAAATAGTAGCCCTTAAGAATTACAAAAATAGGCTTAATGAGCCACTAACCCGTCACCTTATCACCCATATTGATATGCGGGATTGAACTTTACTTAAGCGGATAAGAGTTTTAAGACAGACTGCTGACTGGTATTGGCCTGAGCCAATACAGCGTTGGCGGCAGACTTGATGATTTGAAACTTTGCTAAATCCGAACTTGTACTCGCGTAGTTCGTGTCTTTAATGCCGCTCTCGGTAATGGAGAGGTTTGTAGTCTCTGTCGTCAAGTTGTCTGATGTGTAGGTGAGCCTATTCATTTTTGCCCCCATCACGGACTGATAAGCACTTAAATTGACGATCACCTTGTCGATGACGGTAATCATATCGCTCGCGTTTTGTTGGTTTGCGATGTTTGTTGTCCTCAAATCGTTGGGAAGTCCAGCGTCACTCGTCAATACCCCAGTAATAGAGCCATTAGGTCCAAAGTTTGGCAAATCAATGTTGATGATTTGATTTTGATCCGCCCCCACTTGAAACGACACCCTTCCGAGTTGATTGGTGACTGGTACGCTCTGCGCTTGTCCGCCAAAGGAGCCGACTTGGAACCCTAGATTGCTGAATTGACTGATTTGGTTAAAACCATTTATCCCAGTAGAAATTGCAATGGGTGTGGGCGGCGCCGGGGCAGGAATGTCTTGAATAGCCTCGATATCTGTTGATTTGGGAATCGTTTGATTTTGCGATATGAGCTGAATCCCTCCGTAAACAGTTTGTGCCTCGTTGGAGTAAGCATTTGCATTAGGAATACCGGTGACACCGTTTGAAGAACTTTGATCTTTTGAGGTCTGGGTAATATCTGCACTGATACTCGTCGCCCCCGAGAAACTTACATCTCCCAAAGTAAATACTGTGCCAGGCACAGTTGAAGTGATTTGCACATTGGTTCCGCTCGTCGTGACAGCGATATCGGTCAAGTTACCGTTGTTGATCGCATTTTGAATTGCAGCGGCTAAGTTCGTTGATGTATCTTTCGCCGAGGAGGACGCAACTGCCTGTACATTAAATCCATCGATCTTAAGGCTGGCTTGCACCGCTTGGCCCGGGGTATCACCGGAGAAAGCGATATTGGAGATTTGTGTCGGCTGGTTAAAAGCACCTAAGCCGAAACTGGACGCTGATAGTCCATCAATCGAGGAGTCAAACCAAGTTGCGACATTGCGACCATCAGAGTGAAGGGTGAGTCCAGAGGAGTCAGTGTTCTCGCTGGCGGTGACTCCCGTCTCAAATGCCTGCTTGTTGATCGCCGCTGCCACATTGGTCAACCTACTCGCGATCGACTCCCCTTGGGTTAAATTAACATCCACCCCAACACCATTGATAAACAGAGTTTGAGACCCATTAACTGCCGCATCGGTTGTGGTTGAGTTACCCACTACAGTTGCCGACTGGGCTACGGCGGTCACACCTGTTAAGGACGTACTCTCATTGATGGCGGTAGATATAGCAATCGCACTTGCTGCGGAATTACTGCTGCGAACCCCAGCAATGGACGATTTATCATCCCAGTTTGTTGTTGCACGAATAGGGACACCGTTGATAACAAGGTCGCCGGGCTGCAGTCCAAGGACAGTTGAGCCAGACTGCGCAACAGGCCTACTTGGCATGTTGTAGATAGATTGATTTTTTGTAAATGTTTGTGCCTGAAAACCTGAATTGGCGATATTGCCATGCGTCGCATAGCTAAGCGTAATGGGTACGCTTGATTTGCTTTCAAGAGAAATTGTGGAGCTTTGGTCTCCCTGTTTGATGCCAATAGCATGCGAAAAAGCACTCGCGTTTTCACTGGTGTCAAATTGGACTTCTATGTTTCGTCCGTCCTTTGCAACTAAAGATACGCCCTGCTCATTCGTTCCGCTATCAACAGCAGTTACCCCAGTCACATAGGTAAGTCTATTGATAGCTTGAATAGTTGTTGCGCGGGTTACACGTGGATCGTTTGCAATTGTTGAAAATATCTGGGTATGTATGCCGTTGATGATCAGACCTCCAGTGACCACGTTTGTATTGGTCATTGCAGCGCCTGTGAAGACGTTGGGATTGACTACTGCGGTCACTCCCGTTTGAGTTGTGCCGTTGGCAAAGTTCCTCACACGGTTGATGGCCGCTGCTTTGGCAATAGCGCTTGCTGCAGCGTTATCAGCAGGGGACACCAAATCGTCTGTTCCCAATGAGGGACCTACGTTGACACCGTTCACCAGCAAGTCACCCGCCTTCATCACGGGTAATGTGGGACCACTTGTGAACAGGTACTGAGATGTGTTTTTGATAGCAGGTAATTCACCAATGTTGGTGCCCGCAGTTCCGTCCATGATGGAGATACCGTTCCATGCAGTCGTGCTTGCAATGCTGACAATTTGATTTTTTAACTGTTGAAACTCTAAATCCGCATCTGCCCTTTGAGCATCCGTGTAAGAACCGTTGGCGGCTTGAACAGCCAACTCTCTCATCTTTTGGGTGATATCAGTGATGTTGTTTGCAGCGCCATCTGCAGTTTGAATAAGATTGATACCGTCATTCGCGTTTTGATTGGCCTGAGTAAGTCCAATGATTTGCGAACTCATTCGGTTAGCCACAGCCAAGCCGGCCGCATTATCCGCGGCGGAATTAATTTTGAGGCCAGTCGAGAGTTGTTGCATCGCCGAGGACAACTTCTTCTCAGTTGCCGACATAGCCATTTGGGCAACAATCGAGCTGTAATTGGTGTTGATGACAGTCATAATTTATCGCTGATCCAGATCTTCACTGAATAAGCAAATTACCTGCCATCGAGAATAGACAAAATCAACTCTTAAGTACTAATTTATTTATTTAAGAGTTATTTTTAGTGTTACCTTTTTTTTGACAATTCCAACTCCGGCTTAGGAGTTGGATCGTATAGTCCTAAATATCCAACCAAAGCAGGTGGAATTAGGGCGCTGTTGGCTTGAAGTTGTCCAACAACCTGAGCTCCCAAGGGATGATAATTTTGGAGAATATAACCGGATCAGTCCACCCCCTCATTTCTCGTCCTAAATGCCCGCCTTTGGGATTTAACCAAAGTTCCTTTGGAACATCCCCACTTCGCATCAAAAGCTCTAAATCAGACAAAGGAACTTGAGTGTCTTTAGCCCCCCCAACAACAAGCATGGGCTTGGTGGGTTTATCAAGCAATCCCTGAGCCTTTAATGACATAGCTGGCATTATTCTTTTTAAATCCTCTATGGAGTCAGCGCCTTCAAAAACATTCACAAATGCGGGCGCTAAGTCAAACAAATACTCTTTATTACCGAGTGTTTTTTCTTGTAAAAAATTAACAGAGAAAAACTCATCAATGGGGGGCGACTGAGAGACACTTCCGATCAAGCGAGATCTCTCAGTGATCGCCAATTTGGATGACCAATAACCACCAAAACTAACCCCTGATACGATGATACGGGTGGGGTCTACTTGCGGGAGCTTTTGTAAATAATCGAGAACTACAGAGAACATTCTCTCTGCGTTGGGACTGACTTTAATAGGTGCTTGACCTGTTCCGGGTCCGTCAACGGCAAAGTAACCTACCCCCTGACTCAGAATTTGGTTGTAACTCTCAGCGACCGTTTCCTTGCGACTATCGAGTCCACTGATCGCAAGAATGAGAGGAACTGGTTTGGTCGATTGAGGAAGTCGCAGGTATCCTGTGATGGTTTTCCCCTCAAATGGGATTTGAACCACGGTCAAAGCCGGACTCAGAGTTTGAGCGTACGTAGCATAGGACTTCAAGGCATTTTCATAGGCTTTTTGTTTTCCTACTGAATTAGGCACAGGCCACTGGGCTGTATAGTAAAGACGCCAAGCACGCTTGTAATGAAGTGCCGCCTGACTTGGACTACTTGAGCTCTTGGCAAGGTCCACATACTTTTGTGCAACTTGGCTCCAACCGCTCGCCCATTCATCACGCTCTCGAGTTTTTATAAGAGACAAAGCCTGAGCGACGTCTTGAGGGTCAAGACCACCCATAGGGTAAGCCCCTTTTTCAGCTCTGAGTTGAGCCTCTACTTTAATTTCATCTATATTACGCTCAGGCGTTTGAGACCAAGCACTCAATTGAAAAACAAGAAAGATTAAAAATCCGATTCGTTTAAAAAATAACGCCATACCTGTAGAGCCCTAAAATCTATTGATGTAACAAGAACAATGAAGACATCTGGATAAGCTGCAACCAAAGCCCTACCCCGATCTCTCATTTAAAAGTCTAAGAGAAACATCATCAGACGTCAATATGGATTAACTCGGGGGGCGGGGGACTGCTCCGCCCGCCTGTCAGTATTTGCATCACAATTACTTTAACTTTGACACAAACCAAATCGCACAACATTCACTATGGACTCATTTTGCAACTGGGACGGAACAACACTTATCTTAAATGTGCTGGGCAACCCTAACTCCAAAAAAACCTGCATCGGCAAAGCAAAGGGTCATCAACTCAAAGTAAGCGTTAACTCAGAGCCCATCAACGGTCAAGCTACAGAGGATATGGTTCAGTTTTTAGCAAAAGAATTTGGTGTAAAAATAAAAGACATAGAGGTCCTTTATGGTCACACTCAAATTCACAAACAATTGAAAATTCATTTGCCTAAAAAATGGCCAAAGGTGGTCTCAGATGAGATCACAAGATTAGAGCAACTGAACCCAAAAAATCGTAACGAAGGCGTTGAAATAAAAACAAAACACAGAACAAGTTAGCAATCTAGTCCTGAGTAAAACAGTAGTTAGATTAGAGGATCGAGAGAGGGTTGAGAGCGGGAAGAAAGGAGCGGTAAAGCGCGAGGAAAGCTTCGAGTGGTATTTCCTCTAGCGCTTCACGGGCGCTCTGATTTTTACTCAAAATCATCCTCGTACCCTAAGTATTCCTTCAAAATACCTGGTCAACTCTGAACGACTCTCTAAAGGTAGGATGTTACCTACATATTGATCGGGACGCACTATCACGATGCAACCCTTGTGGCGGTCAATACCTCGAAGATCGAAAATATCCTCGTCCTGCTTTGTATCAGCACAGAAAATTTTCTCATAGTCACATAACTTATAACGCCCGACATGAGGTCTCAGTAATGAGGGCATCGCTGCGAACTCCAGCTCTCGAAATCCTTGCTGAAACACAGCTCTCACGTCGATCACTGAATCGACATCCTCATCAACTGCAGTATGCCTGAGCACAGGAGACAACTTATCACGCTCAAGCCAATCGCACAGATCTGCTACGGCTGCTCCACTTGCGCCAGCATCATTTTGGGGGGCAAAGATAAACAAACGGAAACGAGCATCAGCGTCAATGCAGTGGCCAAGTTGCATGGGCTTGGCATCCGCTAAACGCACCACGGGCGCGGAGTGAAACCTCTTGCCCAGATCAAAGCCTGTTGCAAGGCTTTGATAGTCTAGTGTTCCTGTAAGCGCGCTGGTTTCATACTGAATCGTTAGACCACAGGTGAAGGGCAGATTGTTCACAAATTCTCTGGCGACGAGCGGTAGGCCCTCTGTTTGTGCAGAGTTCTCTACCTTAGCACCCACAACTCTTGCCCACTTGTGATCAAAATCGACTAACCCCTTAGCCGCCGCTCTGCGCTCGCTGGAGTAGCTATGGAGCAACGCCGGGTCAGCTCGTCCCGTTAAAACAGAGATGAGTTTCCAACCCATGTTAAATGTGTCCCCCATGGACACATTCATCCCCTGTCCTGCCTTGGGGCTGTGTGTATGACAGGCATCCCCAGCTAACATCACTCTTGGTGTACGGGATGCGATTTGCTCTGGAGGTACGTCATCGAATTTGTCGGTCAGACGGTGTCCAATCTCGTAGATGGACCACCAAACAACTTCTTTCACATCGAGTTTGTAGGGGCTGAAGATACGCTGGGCCTTAGCGATAATGTCTTGTGCACCCATACCCCTGTCTGCAGCGCGCTCATCCTCACCCAGACGGTCTAACTCAACATACAGGCGTACCAAATGTCCACCTTCACGGGGCAATATCATCAAAATCCCCGCGTCTTGTGAGCGTACAAAAGCCTTCATACGCCAATCAGGAAAATCTGTGACGGCTAGGACATCCATCACCCCCCAAGCATGGTGCGCCGCGTCCCCGTGCAATGCACCGCCAATGGCAGTGCGAACGCTCGAGCGAGCGCCGTCACAACCTATCACGTAATTTGCACGCAACTTTGATATTTGCCCCTCAGACCCAGGAGCTGTGCTCTCAAGCAAAACGGTTACTGGATACTCAGTCGCATTTGGATCAACACTCAAGTCGTGAACCTTGTAGCCATAATCAGGCTCCAAACGAGTGGGGGAACGACGCATGATGTCTAAAAACATATCATGTACACGCGCCTGATTGATCAGCACATGCGGCATCTCAGAGATACCCTCGGGTACATCTTGAACGCGAGCGACGCGCTTTAAGGGTGAGCCCTCCCCTGGCCCCCAAAAAGTAGTCTCGTTGATCCACATAGACTCACGCATCACTTTCTCACCAAAACCAAAGGCCTGAAACATCTCCATTGAGCGCACACTGATGCCGTCGGCTTGACCTTTCTCCATGGGTCCGGTCTTGGGCTCGACGAGCATGGTGCGGATCTGGGGCACACCTGCTAGTTGAGCAGCGAGACAAAGACCCGCAGGCCCGGAGCCAGCAATGAGCACATCAATGGTCTCGGGCAATGGATCCCCCGCACTTCGGTGACCGGAGGCTTGGGGGAAAACGTCTGGGTCACCCGGCTTAAAACCGTTTAGGTGGAATTGCATATGGAACCTTTGGAAATTAATCTGATACTTATGGAAATTGATAGCAACTTTAAACAGCCTACTTACATAGGCACCCCCACTTAGCACCTTGGGCTCAATGAGAGTGAATACGCTTCGAATGAAGTTTCAGCAACCGAATACTCTGGCAAAAGTAGGTTGTAAAAACAAGTTCTAATTTATTTATTCTACGTAATTCTAATGCGTCGCTTCAGGCGTGGTTGTCGTATTTGGGGTCTAAGACCGAGCCAAAAGTTCAATTTGAGTTAGCTAATCATTAAAACGGGGCTGAGCATACAGTCTATGCGTTTTATAGCAAACAGATGGTCAGCGAATAACGTCTTAAATCAACGCAATAACTACAAACACCCCAACGAAGAAATGGCTTTCATCGATTTAACCAAGTCTTTGCATCTCAGTTTCAATTGCAGTCTCCAATTCCTGTTGAAGCTCGTCTTCGGTTTTACCCTCTACGCTGATAACGGGGAGGATTGAGACAGTAATGAGTCCGGGTCGTTTGAGAATTGAATTCTTACCCCACAAGCGGCCTGAGTTTTGAGCAACTGGCAAAATATTCGTTTGAGTCGAGACAGCTAATCGAACGCCGCCTCGTCTGTAAGGTTGAAAGCTACCGACTGGTGTGCGAGTCCCCTCGGGAAAGATAGCTATCCATTTACCCTCTGATAAATGCTTTCTTCCCTGACTGGCAACGATTGCGCGGGACGCTTCTCGGTCTCCTCTATTGATATGAATCATATTGACAGAGGCTAAAGCCCAGCCAAAAAAGGGAAGAAATAATAACTCCCTTTTAAACACAAAACACAATTGTCTAGGAAAAATAGAGGGATACGCGATCGTTTCCCATGCGGATTGATGCTTGCCCAACACAATGAGTGAAGTGTCTGCATTGCCGGGTATATTCTCCGCTCCCAGGACTTCGAACTCAATCCCGCAGAGTTTTTCTAAGACCCAAAGGGTTGTCTTACTCCAGAATTTTCCAATCAAGTACCTGGTGTTAGCAGTTGTGAAGGGAATAGACAAAAGGATTGCTGTTGCACATAACGTTACAAAAGCAAACAAGTAAATATAAAAAAGGAGAGAGCGCAGCCAGATCGTCACAATTACGAAGCCTCTTATAGACACGGTGGTCTGAATAAATCCATAGATTCTTAAAGCCTTGCAGGCTTACTCATAATTGTCTTAGTTCTCGACGCAGTATTTTTCCAACATTTGTTTTGGGAAGATCCGCTCTAAACTGAATGAGCTTAGGACGTTTATAGTTGGTCAACTCGCGTTTGCAAAACTCTAAGACGGCTTCTTCTGTTAGATGTGGATCGCTCTTCACAATAAAGACTTTAACGGCTTCGCCAGTATCTGAATTTGGCACACCCACAGCAGCGCACTCTGATACCCCAGGCATCATGGAGATCACTTCCTCCAGTTCGTTGGGGTAAACATTAAATCCAGAGACCAAGATCATATCTTTTTTTCGGTCGACGATTCTTGTGAAACCCTCTTCATTCATGACGCCAATATCACCCGATCTAAAAAAACCGTCCTCACCCAATACGCTTTGCGTCTCCTCTGGCTTGTTCCAGTAACCCGCCATCACTTGCGGTCCACGAATACAGATCTCCCCAGGCGTACCGTAGGGAACTTGAAATCCAGCGTCATCCAAAATACGGACTTCTGTCCCGGAAACTGGTAACCCAATATGTCCTGAGTACTCTGTCAAAAGGGGTAAATTAACGGTCGCAACTGGAGCAGTTTCTGATAAGCCGTAGCCCTCAATAATGGGAGAGTTTGTGGCCTGTTGCCACCTGTCAGCAACTACTTTGTGAACCGCCATCCCGCCACCTACACTAGCGAGCAGATGGGGGAGTTGAACTTTTGAGAACAAAGGATGATTGAGCAGTGCGTTAAAGAGTGTGTTGACGGCTGGAAAAATATTAATATCCGGGTGTTTAAGCAGTAACTTGATAAACCCGCCGATGTCTTTGGGGTTAGGCACCATGATCAGCTCACCCCCTCTTTTCATGCCAAGCAAACCACAAGCGGTGAGCGCAAAGATATGATAGAGCGGCAAGGCGCATAAAAACACCAACTGCTTGACTGGTTTGCGCTGGAAAGCGGGCTCCAACCAGTGATCAACCTGTAAGATGTTTGCAAGCACATTTCGGTGAAGGAGTATGGCACCCTTGGATATACCAGTTGTCCCCCCTGTGTACTGCAAGAAAGCAATGTCGTTTTGACCAAGCGACACTTCTCTCAGTGGAAGTTCTTTACCCGCAGCCAGTGCGCTCTTAAAAGAGGTGCTGCTAACAATTTCCCAAGCAGGCACCAGGCGCTTTACATGCCTGACTACAAAATCAACCAGCCTACCCTTCAAGCCAATCATTTCTCCAAGACTCGTCACGATGACACGGTGCATAGGCACCTTGGTCGAAATTGATGCGTAAACGTGAGCGAAATTTTCCAGAACAATCAGAACCTGTGCCCCACTATCACTTAACTGATGCTCCAACTCTCTAGCGGTGTACTGCGGGTTGACATTCACCACCACGTAGCCCGCTCTTAAAACACCAATCATTGCAACTTGGTACTGAAGGACGTTGGGCAACATGATTGCGACACGAGAGCCTGCGGGAAGACCCAAAGATTGCAGATAAGCCGCAAACTCAGCCGAATATTGATCTAACTCTTTATAGGTTGTGATGTGCCCCAAATACTCTATGACTTTCCTATCCCTGAATTTAGAGAAACTCTCAGAGAATAAATCCAGTAGTGACCTGTAACCTGAGATATCTACATCGTGCGGAACACCATCAGGGTAATTAACAAGCCAAGGTTTATTTGTATTCATTTTGAATATCAGGATC
>CAJAYT010000112.1 GCA_903949285.1 uncultured Burkholderiales bacterium | reverse complement strand
TCAAAGCCTCTAGATCTGAGTGTGTCAATTACCGCAGATCAGCTGCTACAGTCCATATTATTAATCACGACGGTCAATTATGAGTTTAGATAGACGGGATTTTTTACAAATTCTCGGCCTTGCTTGCGCAAGCGGGATGGAGCTGAAAAGCGACGCCTTTGCGGCTCAAAAGTTCGCCGATGCACTCTATGAGATTCCAACATTTGGAAATGTTCATTTTCTGCACTTGACCGACTCACACGCACAACTCCAACCCGTCCATTACCGAGAACCCAGCGTCAATTTAGGCTTTGGACTTGAGAGGGGCAAACCGCCTCATCTGGTCGGCGAGCAGTTGTTAAATTTTTACGGCTTCAAGCCCGGATCTCGAGAAGCTTATGCTTTCTCAAGCCTCAACTTCTCATCTGCAGCGCAGCACTACGGTAGAGTTGGTGGGTTTGCTCACCTTTGTACGCTCATCAAACAATTGCGCTCATCTCGCCCTGGTGCCTTGTTGGTGGACGGTGGCGATACTTGGCAGGGTTCTGCAACTGCGCTTTGGAGTAATGCTCAAGATATGGTGGACGCTGCCCTTTTACTAGGCGTTGATGTCATGACGGCTCACTGGGAGATGACTCTTGGAGAGCACCGATTAAATCAAATCATCGATAACGACTTTAAAAACAGAGTCTCCTTTGTTGCGCAAAATATTAAAACCAGAGACTTTGGCGACCCTGTTTTTGAACCGTTCGCGCTCAAGTCAATGAACGGCGTACAAGTAGCCGTCATCGGTCAAGCCTTTCCCTACACACCCATAGCCCACCCCGCTCATTTCGTGCCCGATTGGACTTTTGGGATACAAGAGGAGAATCTTCAAACTACCATCCTACAAGCAAGAGCTAAGGGCGCCTCAGTGGTGGTTCTTCTGTCCCACAACGGCATGGATGTGGATTTAAAACTGGCAAGTCGTGTGACAGGACTGGACGCCATTTTGGGTGGGCATACCCATGACGGGGTACCAAAGCCAGTTTTGGTCTCTAACCCTGGAGGGACGACCCTTGTCACGAATGCAGGTTCCAACGGGAAATTCTTGGGAGTTTTAGACTTTGAGGTCAAATACGGACGCGTACAAGACTTTCAATACAAGCTTTTGCCTGTATTCTCAAACCTCATTACGCCGGATCCAGACATGTCCGCACTGATCCAGCGACACCGACAGCCCTTTGAGTCCAAACTAGGAGAAACTCTGGCGTACACAGATGATCTTTTGTACCGACGCGGAACATTTAACGGCACATTCGATCAACTGATCCTCAACGGACTCATGCAAATGAAAGATGCAGAAATTGCACTTTCACCAGGATTTCGCTGGGGGACGACTCTGCTTAGCCAACAGCCCATCACTTTTGAAGAGTTGATGAACCAAACCGCGATAACCTACCCCGCAACGACGTTAAACGAATTGAGTGGCCAGGGGATCAAAGACATATTGGAGGATGTGGCAGACAATCTCTTTAACCCTGATCCCTATTACCAACAAGGCGGGGATATGGTGAGAGTGGGCGGAGTTCAGTACACCATCGACCCAACTCAAACAGTTGGCCAAAGAGTCTCCAATCTAACCCTAAAGGGCAAGACCTTAGATCCCAATAAGAAATATAAAGTGGCCGGTTGGGCCTCGGTTTCAGCGGACGAGAATGTTAGGGCAGGACAACCCATTTGGGACTTAATGAGCGAGTATCTTCGTGACCTAAGAGTCGTCAAGCCAATGAAGTTGAATTCGCCGATCCTTAAGCGCTCGTAGCTTTTAGACCTCTTTGCCGAACGGACTCATACAAACAAATTCCGCTAGCGACGGAGACATTTAAACTCTCAACTGCGCCCAGCATTGGAATTTGAACGAGGGCATCACAAGATTTTTTGGTCAACTGCCTTAAGCCAGAACCCTCAGCACCAAGCACCAGTGCAAGGGGGCCCCTCAAGTCAGCTTGATATAGTGTGGTGCTTGCTTCATCACTTGCACCGACGATCCAAATTTGTCTCTCTTTTAATTCACCAATCGTTCTGGCTAGATTGGTCACCATAAAGTAAGGCACCGTCTCTGCGGCACCACTGGCAACCTTGGAAACAGTTGCATTGATTCCAACGGCATGGTCTTTGGGGGCTATAACAGCGTGGGCACCCGCCCCATCTGCGACGCGTAAACATGCGCCCAAATTATGAGGATCCGTCACACCGTCTAATACCAAGAGCAACGGTGCAGTGGAGGGGTCCAAACTCTCTAAGAGTTCGTCGAGACTGTTTTGGGTGTTGATCACCTCAGCCAAGGCGACAACGCCTTGGTGTCCATGGCTGGAGCTAAGTTTGGTGAGCCTTAGACCATCAGCCTCAATAATTCTGACCCCTGCTTCCTTTGCTTTTTCAACAAACTGACGCATCCTGGCGTCACGTCTTGTGGGGTCAACATAGACCTCGATCACAGACTTAGGGTGCGTTTTTAGGCGCACGCTCACTGCGTGAAAACCGAAGAGTACTTTAGGTGCTGATGCCATAGCTCACTTTTAAATCACAGAATAAATCAAGCACAAACACGCAAAAGGTACTGTTCCTAACCCCTTGTAATAACGCATCTGCGGAACCAAAGAACTTAAGAAAAGCAACAACGAAAAGCCATGCCCCAATTACTGTAACAACAATTAATTAAGACTTGTTTTTCTTACGCTCATGCTCTTTTAGGTAACGCTTACGCAGGCGAACACTCTTCGGCGTGATCTCAACCAACTCATCGTCCTCAATGAACTCAACACCATACTCAAGCGATAACTCAATAGGTGGCGTGATTTTGATGGCGTCTTCCTTGCCAGAGACCCTAAAGTTGGTCAACTGCTTAGTCCGTGTGGCGTTTACAACCAGGTCATTGTCACGACTGTGGATACCTACAATCATTCCCTCATATACGGGATCGTTGGCCTTGACGAACATACGTCCACGGTCATCAAGCTTGCCAAGAGCGTAGGTAAATATCTCACCGTCATCCATTGAAATCAACACACCGTTCTTGCGTCCGCCGATATCCCCTTTGTGAGCCTCATAGCTATCAAAGATATTAGAGATCAAACCAGAACCACGGGTTAAATTCAAAAACTCATTTGAAAAACCAATCAAGCCGCGTGCGGGAATGCGGTACTCTAGGCGAACGCGTCCGCGTCCATCTGGCTCCATATTCACAAGCTCGCCCTTGCGCTCACCCAGGGCTTGCATCACGCCGCCTTGGTGTTGCTCTTCGATATCTGCAGTCACAAGCTCAATAGGCTCATGGCGCTCGCCGTTCACATCTCGGTAAACCACACGTGGCTTTGATACCGCCAACTCATAGCCCTCGCGGCGCATGTTCTCTAAAAGAATGGTTAAGTGCAGCTCTCCGCGCCCCATCACCTCAAACACACCCTCTTCGTCTGTTTCTTTTACACGAAGTGCAACGTTGTGTTGTAACTCCTTTTGCAACCTGTCCCAAATTTGACGACTGGTCACGAATTTACCTTCACGACCTGCCAAGGGGCTGGTGTTAACGCAAAAATTCATCGTAAGCGTTGGCTCGTCAACTTTGAGCATGGGCAGCGGAGCCGGGTTGAGCGGATCAGTGATCGTCACACCAATTCCGATATCCGTGATACCGTTGATCAGCACAATGTCGCCAGGTCCTGCGGAGGCAGCTTGTACTCGCTCGAGTCCTTGGAATGTCAGTACTTGGTTGATACGCCCCTTAACAGGTTTACCCTCTGGGCCTTCCATCACTACAACATCCATCATGGGTTTGATCGTACCTTGGCTAATACGACCAACGCCAATGCGCCCCACAAAGGTTGAGAAATCAAGCGCTGAAATTTGCAATTGCAGCGGAGCACTTGGATCTCCCTTTTGCGCTGGAACGTGTTTAAGAACAGTATTAAACAGAGCCGACATATCTGGGCCCCACTGCTCACCCGGAGCACCTTCCTCTAGAGAGGACCAGCCGTTGATGCCTGAGGCATAGACAACGGGGAAATCAAGCTGTTCGTCCGTCGCACCTAGTTTGTCAAATAAGTCAAAGGCTGCGTTAACCACAAAATCAGGCCGTGCCCCTGGCTTGTCAACTTTGTTCACAACCAAAATCGGACGCAGACCAAGCGCAAGGGCTTTCTTAGTCACAAACCTAGTCTGCGGCATTGGGCCTTCTTGCGCATCGATTAAAAGTACAACGCCGTCCACCATTGACAAAGCGCGCTCTACCTCGCCTCCAAAGTCCGCGTGTCCGGGAGTGTCAACGATATTGATATGCGTACCTTCCCAGCTCACAGCACAGTTTTTTGCCAAGATAGTAATACCACGCTCACGCTCAATTGCGTTGTTATCCATAACGGTATCAACCACTTTCTCGTGCTCTGCGAAAGTACCAGATTGACGTAATAACTGATCAACCATGGTTGTTTTACCGTGGTCAACGTGGGCAATGATTGCTATGTTTCTAATTTGACGTGTCATTTTGTTTCTCTAAAGTTTGATCTAAGATAGTTTGAATTTCATTAACATTTAACAATCGTTGAGAGATCAATTCTCCCCCAACAACATGTGCGGTCCCAAGTAGGGCCCGCGGATTTGTTCCGTACACGACCACCTTGTTACAGTTTGGCCAATCACCTCTTCGTCTGAGTCCAGACAAAAACTTTCCCGCCTCAACAGAATCTAACTCAATGACCATGTGGTCTGCCAACAAAACCTCAGGAGCCTTGATACAGCTGAGTATTTCGCGTGGCTCCATTCGAGTGAGCTCGTCCAAGGTGTAACACTCTGACTCATCAAACTCACCCGTAACAGTTCTGCGAAGAGCGGTAAGCGAGGCGCCGCAGCCCAGTGCTTCTCCAATATCTTCAGCCAAAGTCCGGATGTATGTGCCTTTGCTACAACGCACACGAATCAAAATCTTGCGCCCACCACTCTTAGCGTTTGCATCATCTGCGCCCTCTGCAGGGACCTCACCCAAATCGGTGATGGACAAGGAGCGAATGACGATAGAGCGCGCAACCCTCTCAACAACGATACCCTCTCTTGCATACTCATACAGCGCGCGCCCCTCTTTTTTTAGAGCGCTGTACATGGGAGGAATTTGCTCCAAATTACCCGTAAATTGCACAGCAACATCACTTAACTGCTGTGCACTCACATTCACAGGCCTACGCTGGATTACATCACCCTCTGAATCCCCTGTTGAAGTCTTCACGCCCAAAAGCGCTACAGCTTCGTATGTTTTATCTGCATCCAAATGCAATTGACTGAACTTGGTTGCAGCCCCAAAGCAGATGGGCAAAACCCCCGTTGCCAATGGATCCAAGGTACCTGTGTGCCCTGCCTTCTCAGCTCTGAGAAGTCTTTTAACCTTTTGCAGCGCGTCGTTACTGGATAAACCAATCGGCTTGTCCAACAACAAAACACCATGCAAAGAGAGCTTGGGCTTACGCTGCGCAGTCCCGACATTCAAAGACAACCCCGAACCCTTGCTCCCCGTATTTGTGTTTGCAATCAACTTTAATCATCCAAAGCTCGAACTGAAACTGCTTTAGCAATCAAAGAGTTCATATCTGCCGCTCTCTCGGGCGTTTGGTCGTAGACAAAATGAAGCGTTGGGACAGTGTGTATGTGTAATTTCTTGAACAGTAAATTACGCAAAAAACCAGCCGCCTGGCTAAGCCCCTCAAGTGCGACTTTGGGATCACTTCCCAAAACGCTAAAGAAGACTTTGGCATGTGAGTAATCCGGCGTTACTTCAACCGCCTGAATAGTCACCATCCCTACTCTTGGATCTTTTAGCTCGCGCGCTATCAACTCCGCCAAATCTCTTTGGATTTGGTCAGCGACTCGAAAGCCCCTGTTCGGAGTTGTGCTCTTTTTGTTGGCCATGAAGGGTCCGCGCAAAGTCTCCCATTAAAGGGTCCTTGCAACTTCCTTAATCTCAAAGAACTCAAGTTGGTCGCCTTCAACAATGTCGTTGTAGCCCTTGATGTTGAGTCCGCACTCAAAAGTCTCCTTGACCTCGCGCACGTCGTCTTTAAAGCGCTTGAGACTCTCAAGCTCGCCCGTGAAGATGACCACGTTGTCTCTGAGCAAGCGAAGCCGTGCTGCACGTCGAACCACACCATTGGTAACCATACAGCCGGCAATAGCGCCAATTTTGCTGATACGGAATACTTGACGAATTTCGGCGACCCCAATAACTTCTTCTTTTTTGTCCGGCGTCAGCATACCCGACATTGCAGCGCGTAAGTCGTCCACTGCGTCGTAAATGATGTTGTAGTAACGAATTTCAATACCGTTGTGCTCCGCAAGCTTTCTTGCGCCTGCATCCGCACGGGTGTTAAACCCAATGATCACGGCTTTAGATGCAATCGCTAGGTTGACATCGCTCTCGCTGATACCACCCACAGCTGCGTAAACAACTTGAACCTTAACCTCATCACCAGAGAGTTTCAGCAACGAAGAAGCGAGTGCCTCTTGTGAACCCTGTACATCGGCCTTGAGAATAATGGGGAGCATTTTCACCTCGCCAGAGGTCATGTCCGTGAACATGTTCTCAAGCTTAGCGGCTTGTTGTTTAGCAAGTTTCGTGTTGCGGAACTTACCAGCTCTGTAGGTTGCGATCTCTCTTGCACGGCGCTCATCAGAGAGCACCATGAATTCATCACCAGCCTGCGGAACCTCAGTTAAACCCTGAATCTCAACAGGAATAGAAGGGCCTGCAGTTTTAATAGGGCGTCCGTTTTCATCAAGCATAGCTCTAACGCGACCGAAAGTCTGTCCAGCAAGCACCACATCGCCTGTATTGAGCGTGCCCGATTGAACCAAAATGGTTGCAACAGGACCGCGTCCCTTGTCAAGACTGGCCTCGATCACCAAACCTTTTGCCATCGCATCGGTTGGCGCCTTAAGCTCTAAGACCTCGGCTTGTAAAAGCAATTGATCTAATAAGTCATCAATACCTTGACCTGTTTTAGCTGATACAGGAACAAATGGTGAGTCACCGCCAAATTCCTCAGGCACCACCTCCTCTGCCACAAGCTCACTCTTCACACGATCAGCGTTCGCATCGGGTTTATCAATTTTATTGATAGCAACCACGATCGGTACGCCAGCAGCTTTTGCATGCTTGATAGCTTCTTTGGTCTGAGGCATCACACCGTCATCTGCTGCAACAACCAAAATCACAATGTCTGTTGCCTGCGCTCCGCGAGCACGCATAGCCGTAAATGCCTCATGCCCTGGAGTATCTAAGAAAGTGACCATTCCCCGGGGTGTATTCACATGATAAGCACCAATGTGCTGTGTGATACCGCCTGCTTCGCCAGAAGCTACCTTGGCTCGACGAATGTAGTCGAGTAAGGATGTCTTACCGTGGTCAACGTGTCCCATAACCGTCACAACAGGTGCACGTGCAAGGGACTCACCGTGATGAGCTGACGCTTCTTCCTCGGTAAATGCCTCAGGATCATCCAGCGCAGCAATAATTGCTTTGTGCCCCATATCCTCAACCACGATCATCGCAGTATCTTGATCTAAGGGCTGGTTGATGGTCACCATCTGCCCAAGCTTCATCAACTGTTTGATAACTTCTGAGGCTTTAACGGCCATCTTGTGTGCCAACTCGGCCACCGTAATCGTCTCTGGAACGTGGACTTCAATAATTCGCTGCTCAACCACTTGGGGCTGTGAATGCGAGTCATCTCTATCTCTGTCTTTGCGTCCCCTTGGACCTGAGCGCCAAGCGTTTCTTCCCACGCCGCCACTGGTGTCGCCACGTGTTTTGATTTCACGCTTTTTAGCGGCTTGCTCATCAGCCCAACTCGATGAGAGTTTGGCGCTCTTGACTTCCTTTTGACCATCTTTAGCCGGCGCTGGCTTAGCACTGGCCGGAGTCGTAGATCCTGTTGCGGGTTTGTGTATGGTTCCCTTTTTACCAGTAGCTTCGTCCTTGGCTTTAACCTCAGGCACAGCTTTTTTAACAATCACTGGTTTCTTAGGTGCGGGCGCATTCATCATGGCCCTAATCGCTTCTGCTTCGGCAAGCGCGGTGTTGCGACGACCCTCTAGCTCTTTAGCACGAGTCTCATCCTCCAGAGCCAATGCTTTAGCGGCGGCAGCTTTTTGTTCAACGATTGCTTTTTCTGCTTCAATCGCATTTTGCGCGTCTAGTTTTGCTGCGTCATCGGCTCCCGCCTCTGCAGTTTTAGCTCGCAACGAGGCCTCTTGCTGCTCTTGCTCCTTGGCTTCTTGGGCTTGACGAACGCGGCGCTTCTCAGCCAACTCTTCTTCTTGACGTCTAATCAGCTCAGCTTGTCTTCTCGCCTCTTCTTCGCGTCTAGCCAATTCAGCTTGATCAAGGATAGATGCCTGTGTTGCAGGATCTAAAGGAGCAGGAGTTGGAGTCTTTGAATCAGTCGTCTCCTCGACTCC
Source organism: uncultured Burkholderiales bacterium (assembly GCA_903949285.1). Lineage (GTDB taxonomy): Bacteria > Pseudomonadota > Gammaproteobacteria > Burkholderiales > Burkholderiaceae_C > Limnohabitans. The sequence continues at coordinate 415 of CAJAYT010000112.1, read as the reverse complement.
GTCATCATCGCGTTTGACAAAAGTTCTTTTCTTGCGCACTTCTACCTGAATGGTGCGTGCTTTACCTGTTGCATCAGCTTGCTTGATTTCGCTGGTTGATTTTTTAACGAGCGTGATTTTCTTGCGCTCAGCAGGCGCTGCAGTGGCTGTGCCGTGACTGGCCTTGAGGTAAGTCAATAAATTTTGTTTATCCGAATCTGTTAACTCATCACCGGCGCTTGCTTTGGCAACGCCAGCGGACTTGAGTTGTTCAAGCAGTGTATCGATCGGTTTTTTGAGTTCCTTGGCAAACTCGGCAACTGTTGTACTGGTCATATTTGGGTGTCCTCTTCATGACCGTTACTCTTGACCCGCAAACCAATGTTCGCGTGCCTTAAGAATCAGGGCCGTGGCCTCTTCTGGGGATTGGTGGGTA
>CAJAYT010000111.1 GCA_903949285.1 uncultured Burkholderiales bacterium | reverse complement strand
TATATGACTGATGTCCTCAGCAGATTGCCGACTCAGCCTAATAGCCGGATTGAGGAATTATTCCCTCACAACTGGAAACGCCAGGAAAACTAGCATCAAGATATCCACCTTTGATCAAGGTGTGATTATGCAACGCTTACTGATCATCAACCAGATGAAACTGTTAACGACTTGTTCATTAAAGTGGTTGATCATGGTTTTTCCTTTCAAGAGAAATACGGAAAAATACAAAATAAATTAATACCGCTTTATAGGTTTTTTGTGAGGCGCCATAAGACGCCCGAGGACCTTCACAAGGTAACAGATAGATTAGCGCCGTTCACATTGGTATTACAGCAAAAGGACAGATCCAATAGATTCAAAAGTATGAGTGAGATGGAGTGTATTCTTAAGCACCGAGCGTTTGATCACTATATGAGAATTCCTTTTATTGACTCTCAAAATAAATTCATTACAAATGAACATAAAGCCAGTTGCATAGAGTTTGGAGTGTTGCTATTTTCTAAATAAAGATTCACAGAATTTGAATGAAATAAGTCATTTCAAAATTTGCGAGATCTCATGCTCGATAATTTTGAAAAGTCCCTCCCAATCGCCGGTACTTTGCTGTCTATAAAGCTTGACTGATGAATACCAGGGGCTATCTGTTCTACCTAGCATCCAACGCCAATCGGGCGCGTAGGGGAGTAGTATCCAAGTTTTTTTGCCCAACGCTCCTGCTAAATGAGCCACACTCGTATCAACACAAATCACTAAGTCCATTAGATCGCATAGTGCTGCTGTTTCTTCGAAGTCAACCAGCAAGTCACTATAGTTCTTTATATTGCTTGCTCTTACGGTACTACTGTCAATATCTCGAATTTCATTTTGTAAGCATATATACTCAAATAGATTAGGTAAAAACGGCGTAAGATCGGCCAAACGAATACTTCGATTTCTATCATTTTTATGTACAGTACTACCGCTCCAAACCAAACCCACTCTGGGCTTTGATTTCAAGCCTAGCCTTTGCGCCCACTCTTCTCTCTTAACACTATTGCTTTTAATGTATGGCGTTTTGTTAGGAATATTATCAATATTAGTCTTAAAGGCAAGGGGTAGGGATAATGTTGGACATTGAAAATCAAAATCTGGCAAAGGGCTACCCAATGGGTGTAATTCATGCACTCCTTCTAGAGTATTCAATAGATTTAACAGAGGTGGCTGTACCTCTAATATGACGCGTGCGCCAAGTTCTGCCGCCATCTTGGCGTAGCGACAAAATTGCAAAGTATCACCAAGTCCTTGTTCACACCGAATGAACAGATTTTTACCGTTTAGGGATTCAGCGCCAAGCCATAATTTTGAGTTGAAGGATGCTTGATGGGTTAAATCCGTATCCTTTTCATTCTTCCAACGATATTCATAACCTATAAATCCGTGATGGAAATCACCTTTTAAGAGTAAAGTCAGTGATTTGTTCCAGTGAGCAGCCGTATATTCTGGAACAAGCTCAATAGCTTCTTCATAGCATATCAATCCTTCATCCAAGTGAAGCATTTCACAGAGTACGACGCCCTTGTTGTAGTGGGCTTCTGCGTAATTATGTTTTAACTCTATAGCGTAATTGAAGTAGGTGAGAGCTTCGTCGTGTAGGGATAACTTTTTAAAAACTACTCCAAGGTTATAGTAAGCCTCGGCATAATTTGGATTCAGCTCTAATGCACAAATAAGTGCTTTTTTTGCCTCGTCTAAGCGTTCGAGTTCACTCAGAATACTTCCACGATTGGAGTAAGCCTGAGCGTAGTTAGTTTTTAATTCAATAGCTTGATCGCAACTTTGGAGTGCGTCACCTAAGCGTCCGAGCTTTTGAAGCACAATGCTGCGATTTGAATAAGCTTCTGCAAAGTTAGATTTAAGCGAGATCGCTTTGTTAAAATTTTCAAGTGCTTCGTTCAAGTGACCAAGGGATTGCTGTGCTATCCCCTTGTTAGAGAAGGCCTCTGGATAATTGTTCTCTAGTTCGATAGCTCTGTCGTAACTCAAAATAGCCTCGCTCAAGCGTCCGAGTTCTTTGAGTGCCACTCCCCGGTTAAAGTAAGACTTGGCATCGCCATGTTGAAACTCAATAGCTTTGTCAAAGCATAAAAGGGCATCGGATAGTTGATTCAGTTCTATATGGACAACGCCCTTGTTTGCGTAAGCCTGCGCATATTCCTTTTTAAGTTCGATGGCATTTTTGTAGCTATCCAGAGCCTCCTCTAATCGCCTTAGTTCTTGAAGGACTATGCCTTGATTAAAGTAGACGGAAGCATTCTTGGGGTTGATATGTAGGGCTTGATTAAATAAGTTGAGTGCGGAAGCCCAATTTTTGGTTTGAGTATCTACTGTTCCACACAGCTGTAATGCATCAAAGTGATTTGGGTTTAAATTCAGTATCTGCTGATAAAGAGACTTTGCCTCTAAAAGCAGACCAGCTCGGTGTGAACTAAGTCCTTGCTGTAATAGTGTAGAAATCTTCTTAAGATCTTCATCTTTTGGAGTTGCTTCAGAGACGATTTCCTTTGTATTTTTTGAAGTCGGAGGAGATTTTTTTCTCATTTCTTTATTTTATGCTGAAATATTTACACCCCTTGGCTGGTTTTCCCACCTAATGTAGTGGCAGCTAGGCTGTTGTCCAGCTTTTTGTTGACAAGACAATTGTGAGCACAATCTTAAAATGTCACCCTCATAAGCTGTGAGCTTAATTAGATCCGTTCGTAAAAAGTATTAACTCCTTTAATGAGGATTTGACTCTTGTCATCACTTCTAACCAATCGCCTGCATTTTTTTGTCTAAATAGTTTGACACTCGGGTACCAAGGACTATCATCTCTAATTAACAACCAGCGCCAGCAGGTGTCAAAACGATTAAGGATCCAAACGGGTTTTCCCAAAGCCGCGGCCAAATGCGCCGTTGATGTATCTACGGAGATGATTAAGTCTAAATTTTGAATCAAAGCCGCAGTGTCAGCGAAATCGTTCAATTCATCTGTATAGTCAATGATATTTGGCCCATCCCAGCCAGTTGCTTTAAGTAACTTATAGTCTGATTGCGCAGGCTCACCTTTTTGCAGGCTGTAAAGATCAACGTCTAAATCTTTTAACAACGAGAAATGTTGCAACTGAATATTTCTTCGTTCGTTAACAGACCATATATTGGGATGATTGGGCCTAAAACCACCAGACCATACGAGGCCAATCTTTAATTTATCTGAAGGTCGGAGTTTGCCTCCCCAGTAAGCAACTTTGTCGCTGTTGGTTTTTATGTAAGGTATATGAGTGGGTATAGTCTCTAAGGTGGTTCGAAAAGCATGGGGTAGGCTCATCAGTGGACACTGAAAATCAAAATTGGGTAGCTCGTCACCAGTAACAATCAATTGCGATACTCCCTCTAATCCAGATAGGATATTTTGCAGTGGTTTCTCAATTTCTAAAATCACCGTAGCGCCCTGATCTGCAACTAATTTTGCATATCTGCAAAACTGTAGAGTATCTCCCAAGCCCTGTTCGCTATAGAGCAGTATTGTTTTGCCTTGTAGTGATTCCCTGCCTAGCCAAAGGGGTTCACTAAATACACGGTCAACGTGTTTTGGTATTTCGTTGGTCCTCCAACGCCACTCGTAATTAGCCCATCCCTTCTCATAGTCACTCGATAGTAGTTGTACTATAGAGCAGTTCCACTGCGCTTTTGCATAGTCGGGCTTTAGGAGTGCAGCTCGTGCGTAGTGTTTCAAAGCATCTTCGGATAAGTTTTGTTCTTGGAGTAGTACACCGCAATTGTTATAAGCCTCGGCATAGCCTGGATTTAAGAGAATTGCGTTTTTGTAGCTTAAAAGTGCAGCATCTGTTTTTTTTAAATTTTGTAGTGAAAGACCACAGTTGTAGTAAGCCTCAGAATTACTATGATTCAATGCAATTGCTTTGGACAAACTATCTAAGGCTGGTTGGAACTCTTGAAGCTCGTTGAGTACAACTCCTCTGTTGCAATAGGCCTCAGAGTAGTCTTGTTTGATGGATATTGCTTTATCATATTGTGAAAGAGCATCACGAAGTCTCCCAAGTCGGTGCAAAGCGATTGCTTTATTGAAATATACAAAGGGGATACCGTTGTTCAACAATAAAGCCCTCTCTAAATATTTGAGTGCAATCTCCCAGTTGTTGCGCTGTATTTCCAAGACGCCCTTGAGTTGGAGAGCATCAAAGTGCTTTGGGTTATCCTGAAGTATCTTGTCATATATTACTGCTGCTTGATCAAGTTGACCTGCGTTATGAAGGCTGAGTGCGATTGGAAATTGCGTAGGGTTTTGTTGCTGGCTTTTAGCCCTATTTTGATGCGGTGCGTTTTTATTTCTCATTCGCTGATTTTGGTTAAATGAGTGCTGACTTAAGACAGGTTGGTCGGTGTGCAATCAATGAGGGTGCAATATTGATTTCTAAATTAATCGAGAGCTAGTAATTCTTCAAGTGCCAACTCTACCTCAATCATGACATCTGTCCAATTCCCAGCCTCCTTTTGTCTAAAGAGTTTAACTGTTGGATACCAAGGGCTATCATCTGTATTCGTTAGCCATCGCCAACATGTATCGAAGCGGTTCATAATCCACACAGGTTTACCCATGGCCGCAGCCAAATGGGCGGTTGAAGTGTCTACAGAAATGACTAGATCCAGGTTTTCAATTAAACCTGCTGTATCGGAGAAATCCACAAGTTCATCGGCATAGTTGTTTATCTGGGGTCCTTTCCAGTTGAAGCGTAAAGCTTCCTTAAACTGTGATTCTGCAGGCTCTCCCTTTTGTAAGCTAAAGAAATCAATGTCTAGATCCTTAAGATGTGTGAGGTGTTCAACGGGAATATTTCTTCTCTCGTTAACCGACCATATCTCAGGAGTTTGGGCCCTAAAGCCTCCTGACCAAACTAGACCGACTCGTAAGCGCCTTTTTGTTCCAAGCTTGTTTCTCCAGTAGGAGGCTTTTCTATCGTCAGCCCTGATGTAAGGGATTTGATTTGGAATGTTGTCAAGATGTGTTTTAAAGGCAAGAGGTAGACTTAGTAGAGGGCACTGATATTCAAAAGGGGGAGACGAATCTCCTGGACATATAAGCTTGGCAACACCATTTAGATTTGATAGCAATGACCTCAGTGGCTTTTGAACTTCAAATATAACCTTAGCACCAAGCGAAGCAACCAACGGTACATACCTGCAAAATTGAATCGTGTCTCCAAGGCCTTGTTCACTATAAATTAGGATCGTTTTGTTTAAAAGAGATTCTTTTCCCAACCAAAGTGGCTCAATAAAATCCCGTTTTTCCTTGAATGACACGCAATTCTTATCTCTCCAACGCCATTCAAATCCAATAAAGCCCTGTTCTAAATCTCCGCATAAGAGGTCTAGTACCGCTTTACTCCAAATCGCTGATGGTAGATCTGGTTTTAGTTTTAGAGCTGTTGCGAAATCCCTTTCAGCATCGTGTAAATGCATGAGTTCTGTGTTCAAAATACCGCGATTACAAAAGCATTCCGCGTAATTAGGCTTCAATTCGATTGCTTTTCTATAACTAGTGAGAGCGTCTTCGTATCTATATTGGTCTTTTAGAACAGAACCCAGGTTGTAGTAAGCCTCAGCGAAGTCCTGTTTAAGCGTAATCGCTTTAATGTAACTGTTGAACGATTCATCAAATTTGCGAAGATCTTTAAGCGCGTTGCCAGCGTTTGAGTATGCCTCGGCGTATTGCGGATTCAACTCGGTAGCTCTCGCATAGTTTACTAAGGCCTCATCTAGGTGACCCAGATCCCTCAACGCAATTCCTTTGTTGTTATAAGCCTGTGCATAGTTCGAGTCGAGTTCAATGGCCACATTGATACTTTCTAGGGCCTCAGCTGAACGGTTAAGTAAATTTAAAACATAACCCTTGTTGTTGTGGGCTTGAGCGTTATTGGGCATGAATTCAATAGCATTTTCAAAGCTATTGAGTGCAGATTCCAGCTCTTCTAGTTCCTTATATATATTGCCTCGGTTGTTGTAAGCCTGTGAATAATCCGACTTTAACCTGATAGCTGTGTTGTAACACTCAAGTGCTTCTTCGTAACGGTTGAGCTCTTGAAGCACCACGCCTTTGTTATAAAAAATATTTGGATTATTTTGGTTGACAAGTAGTGCTTTAGTAAATAGATCTAATGCCAGATCCCACTGCTTTGATTGAGCGGCAATAGCACCACTGAGCTGCAATGCATCAAAGTGAAGAGGGTCAATTTTTAAAATGCGCTCATATTCTTCAAGTGCCTCTTGAAGTCGACCTGATTGGTGAAGTGCCAAACCATGCTTTAGCCAGGTAGTAATTTGTTGATTCACGGCTAAATTTTTAATTCTCAGGACAAGGGGGTGTTACTCATACCCATTTTACTATGCCTGTGAGTAAGTTATTTTTTGATTCAAAGGTATCAAAAAAATAGCCACCCATCTTTCGATAGGTGGCTATAGATATATTGGCTATCTAAACTAAATCAAATTTAATAATTAGTTTAGAAGCTATATAGGTTTGATTAACGGTTGTATGCAGTTTCGCCGTGTGAGCTAATATCCAAGCCCTCGCGCTCTTCTTCTTCCGTTACTCTGAGTCCGATTGTCAAGTCAACAATCTTGTATGCAATGTATGAAACTACTCCAGACCAAATGAGGGTCGTTACAACTGCTTGTAACTGGATCCATACTTGACCAGAAATTGAGTAGTCTGCGCTTGCAGCATTTGCAACATAGTCGTATATGCCTACACCGCCAAGGGCTGGAGAAGCAAATACACCTGTCAAAAGTGCTCCAAGGATACCGCCTACGCCGTGAACACCAAACACATCGAGTGAATCATCAGCGCCAAGCATTTTCTTCAGGCCAGTTACGCCCCACAAACAGAATACACCGGCTAATAAGCCAATGATGATCGCGCCCATAGGTCCAACGTATCCGCAAGCAGGCGTAATTGCCACTAGACCAGCTACTGCACCAGATGCAGCGCCAAGCATAGAAGCCTTACCTTTGAGTAAACCTTCTGCAGCAATCCAGCTCAGTGCAGCTGCAGCAGTAGCAACCAATGTATTCATGAATGCAAGAGCAGCCATGCCATTAGCTTCTAAGTTAGAGCCAGCATTGAAACCGAACCATCCAACCCACAGTAAAGATGCACCGACCATGGTCAGTGTCAGGCTGTGAGGAGCCATTGATTCTTTTCCGTATCCAGTTCTCTTACCGATTACGTATGCGCCGACCAAGCCAGCGATAGCTGCGTTGATGTGAACAACTGTACCACCCGCAAAATCGAGTGCACCTTTCGCCCATAACCATCCAGCGTTTGCAGTAACTTTGTCAAGTGATGCTGCATCTGTAATTGCATCTGGTCCATCCCAATACCAAACCATGTGTGAAATTGGCAAGTAGCTGAATGTGAACCAAATTGCGCAAAACAACACGACAGCTGAGAACTTTACGCGCTCAGCGAATGAGCCTACGATCAATGTACATGTAATTGCAGCAAAAGTTGCCTGGAACGCAGCGAAAGTGAAGTCAGGAATGTAAACACCCTTACTAAACGTTGCAGCTACTGAGTCAGGAGTCATTCCTTTGAAGAATAGTTTGTCCAGCGAGCCTATAAACGGATTGCCTGCAGTAAACGCGAGCGAATATCCATAAATTGCCCATAAGACATATATCAATGAGGTGACAACAAAAACTTGCATCAAAAGTGAGAGCATGTTTTTGGAGCGAACAAGGCCACCGTAAAAGAGTGCCAAGCCAGGAATAGTCATCAGAATAACTAAAACTGTGGAAACTGTCATCCAAGCTGTATCACCCTTGTTGGGGACTGGTGTGGGTGCAGCTGCATCAGCCGCAGCAGGCGCAGCTGGAGCCGCGGCAGTGGCTGTTGCTGCGGGCTTAGCCGCAGGAGTTGCCGAGTCTGCTTGGGCGGCGGTTGTTCCAAGGAACATTCCCACGCTTAGCAGCAATGTGAATAAGACTTTTTTCATGTTTAGATCTTTCTCAACAGTAGTTGAAATTTTGGGAGTGAAATGGTTACAGAGCTTCCTTACCGTTTTCACCGGTACGGATGCGAATAACTTGCTCGAGGTTGGTCACAAAAATTTTGCCATCACCGATTTTCTCGGTTCTAGCGGCCTTTTCAATGGCCTCTATTGCTTGATCAAGCATTTCAGACGCAACAGCAGCTTCGATTTTTACTTTAGGTAAGAAATCAACCGCGTACTCTGCTCCCCTGTAGAGCTCGGTGTGTCCTTTTTGCCTTCCAAATCCCTTGACCTCGGTGACAGTGATCCCCTGTACACCAATAGAAGACAGTGCTTCTCTGACTTCGTCAAGTTTGAAAGGTTTGATAATTGCCGTGATAAGTTTCATGGTTAACCTTACATTTAATTAAAAGTTTTTCTAAAAGATTGCTTATGCAATCTTTTTGCTCGCGAATTGGATCTTAATGTTTCGATTAGATTCATTCTTTCTCCGGTTTGAATATGGAAAATCCATAATTGTTAAGCACATTTCAGACCACTCCCTAAAATAATCCCTAAGCATCAACATTTAGCGTGTACCGCTTTCTTTTTGATGCTATGGTAATAAATGCCGTGTAAGTGTAAACCTGGATTTGCTCTAAATTGGTGCGACATCTTGGGTTGCGCACTTCATTGGTGCAATATTATGGGTGTGCAGTAAGTTGGTTTCATCAGGATCCTATTTTGGAGCAGGTAGTTGTGTTGGAAGGGTTTAGTGCGTCATTCGTTGAAGGGTGGCCGAGGACTGTGCGCAAAGAATTCAAAAATAATTGGCCAAATCTTCAAGGTGCGTCCTAAACAAGTGAGTTCACGCTTCAATGGGTGTATTTGGCGCTGGTGGGTAATGGCCTATTAAAAAAATTAAAATATGGGTATGGAAGAGATTGTCATATTTGCTATACCTATTTTCACAGTACTCATGGCTGTGGAGTTTGCCTACGGATGGTTTCGAAACCGTAACACTTATTCTTTGGTCGATACGCTGTCCAATTTAAGCCAAGGACTGATCAGTAGGCTCTCACAATTTGTGAATCAGTTCTTTCATATCGGAATTTACACGTTGTTGTATCACTGGTTATGGAAGGATTATGAGAATCCATTTTGGTACTCTGGTTGGGGTATCGCCGTTGGGCTGATAGTGTTTGACTTTTGTGATTATTGGTTTCACCGAACTGAGCATGAAAGCGCTATTTTTTGGGCGTCTCACGTCATACACCATCAGAGTAAACACTACAACTTATCGGTTGCCCTGCGACAAGTCAGTACAGAGCCTATCCTCGGATTTGTGTTCTATTTGCCATTGGCTTTTTTGGGTATGCCCCCGCAACAACTCTTACTAACCGTACTCGTTATTCTTTTTTATCAGTTTTGGATCCACACTGAGCATATAGGTAAGCTCGGTTGGTTTGATCTCATATTCGACTCACCCTCTAATCACAGAGTGCACCACGCCGTCAATCCTCAGTATTTGGATAAAAATTATGGAGGGTTCCTCATGCTGTGGGATCACCTCTTTGGGACTTATGAGAGAGAGGTTGAACCCTGCGTGTACGGAACTAAAAAACCATTTGAGAGTGTTGATCCCCTTTGGACTATTGCCAGTGAATACGTCAGTTTATATAAAACAATAGCACAAACCAAGGGCATACGCGCTAAGCTCAAATGCATCTACAAACCGCCAGGCTGGAGTGCGCCAGACGAAGAACTTAGGCAGGGGACACTCTCAATCCATCAAAGTACAGTTGTAACTCCGCAAAGGGCGACATCCTCAGACTTTGTATCCAGTCTCAAGGTGTCTGTTCCAAGTGTTTACAGTGATGCTTACGAGTGGAACGCAACGCGGGTCACTGTATCCATAGTCCAATTTTTGAGTGTTGTCGTTTTTACGGTCCTCTTTTTGGCAAGCGAAGATACCGTTTCCAAGACACTAGGGCTACAAATCATTGCCGCAATATTGGGGTTGTGCTGGGGACTGGGCGCTTTGATGGCCAGAAGCATCAACTATTTGCAACTCTTTTTTATAAACTTGGTCTGTTATATTGTTTTAGCTTTGCAGCTAAGCGCACTTTAGCCACTCATGCGTTAATCCACCCAACTGACTTACAAAGCGGCCAATCTTGATCCTTAATCATCAAGTAACCATTGGTTAACTCTAGAGCTTTCAGCAACTGACAAAGAGATACTATTTTTGTTACTCATCGCAAGCTTGATGTTAAAGGGAACTCTCAGTAGGATTAACTGTTGGTCTCTGCAAACCAAGGCGTCAAAGTATTTGGCATTTCCCACAAATTGAAATAACTCATCTAGTTTTTGTATGCGCCAACAAGATTTATGACCAGGCTTGGACAAGTTACGAGTGGTTGCCTTGCTTTTGGATTTTGGTGTGCTCTCATCAAACACTTCAACTCCAATCCATTCATCACCTGGGATAAAGCCTGCTTGTTCGCCCGGTCCACCTGTTAGTACAACTTTAATTTGTACCCCAGACTTTGAGTCATCTGTGCGAAGTCCAAGTTGCTGCTGTAGTGAATCTGCAGAGTATTCAATCTTGATGCCTTGGTTTTGCAATAGCAAAGCATAAGGTGGATCTTCAACCCCGTGGATCCACTCGCGGATCTCCGCATCCCAGGTTCTGTGTGAGAGATCTTCCAACACGCTTTTGAAGTCCTCCTCAGTAATAGGACCGCCTGAGCTGCGTTTGAAGAGTTCGCGCATGACCGCGTCTAAGCTGGTGTTGTGCGCTCGTAACTTCAAATCAAAACACAGTGCAATCAACGCCCCCTTTGTGTAGTAACTCACAGTCAAATTGGGCGTGTTCTCATCAGGCTTGTAGTATTTAAGCCAGGCATCAAAACTTGACTGCGCAACGGACTGAACTCTTCTCCCCGGAGTTTGAATAACTTGTTGTATTGTTTTGTTCAGAATTTTCAAGTACTGTTGGTCAGAGATAAGTCCCGATCGACGAAGTAGCAAATCATCGTAGTAGCTTGTAAAGCCTTCAAAGAACCACAGCATCTGCGTGTAATTTTCGGTGCTGAAATCATATTTACTAAACTCCAACGGTCTGAGGCGTTTCACATTCCATGTATGGAAGTACTCATGAGAGATAAGCCCCAAGAGGCCAACATAACCCTCAGAAGCTTCTGGTTTGTGGATGATGGGTAAGTCTGAACGTTTACACTGCAAAACCGTCGATGATTTGTGCTCTAGACCTCCGTAACCATCTTGAACAACGTTGACGATGAAAAGATATTTTTTGATGACGGGCTTGGTATTTTTATGCCAGAAATCAATCACCGTTTGACAAATCTTTTGCGTGTCCGAAACAAGTCTTGCACCATCAAAGGATGGGTTAATACCGTTCAATACCATTTGGTGTTTGACTTTGTGGGGGCCTGATGAGATCTCGAACTCCCCAAGCCAAGCGTTACTCATGAGCACAGGTGTATCGACTAAGTCTTCGAAGGAGTTTGCGCTGTACAGACCCCAGCCCGTTTTATCGGTCTTGACTCTGTCCAGACTTGTATAAACACTCCACTTCTCAGTGACAAGTTCATATTGCGCGGCGATGGGCGTTTTATGTAACTTAAGATAGTGAGGCGCATTTGCAAGTCCAGTGCACTCAAAGAACAGGCTGGTACCGTTAAAGAAGCCCCGGGTGTTGTCAAGCCAGGCCCCTCTTACAGACGGATCATGCGCGTAGATATCGTATTCAAGTGTGAGCTTTGAGGACTGCTTGCAGTGCACCCTCCAGCTCGACTTACTCAGCTGGGAACAAGCTACAGATTTACCATTTTGTTTAGCACTGAGGTTATGCAGTTGCTTTGAGAAATCTCTGATCATGTAACTTCCCGCAATCCACAGAGGAAAGTTAATTTCTTGATCCTTAGAAGGTGCATCTATCGTCATCCTGACCCTGAAGGTGTGGGCTTGAGGATTGAGGACAAACACATCGAATAATACCGAGTGGGTAGTAGATGCTTTAGAGTCTTTATGCGTCTTTAGACTTCGTTTTACCATGGGGTTGATGAGGCAGTGTTTGGATTTGGCAGTAAAGCGAGCTCTTAGACCGCACCGCTTGCGAACAGGCAACTAAGGGTTGCTACAACAGTCAAAACAAGTCTAAGTTTCAACCACTCTTCAAGGCCAACCAAGGGCCAAGTTTTCCGGTCAACCAAGTAACAAATGATTAACATAAGGGCCAGTAAGGGAAGAGCTGCGTAGGCCGGCATGATTACACAAATCCAACCTGCGAGTGCGGGGACCACGCCCCAAATGAAATGAAAAGTTCTGTGATCAACTTTTTCTTTAAAACCGATTCCCCAGTGGATACCCCCAAGAAACGCAATGATGGTAGATGCATATCCAGTCAGGGCAAGTGCTACAAATGGTTGCAGCTCGGGGGAGACCAACCATATCAATACCGCAAAAGTTACAAAGGGTACCAATCCAGCGTAGCCCAGTGTCAATACCTTATTCTTCTCGTTCACGTTCAATACCTCAATTGGCGGGGGTTGTAAGAGCTTGCAGGAGCTTGCAGGAGCTTATAGCAGCCTGTTTGTTTGTTTGTTGACTTTATTTGATGTCCAGTAAGAGCTTCTCTAATTCTTTGGCCTCTATGGCGCCCGGCACCCTTGATCCGTCTGCCAATAGAATGGTCGGCGTACCGTTTATTTTGTGTTTCTTTCCGTACTCTAAGTTTCTAAGCATCGCTGAGCTCTCGCAGGAAAGACTCGAGGGGGTTTGACCCTTGGTCATCCAGTCTTGCCAAGTTTTGGATTTGTCCTTACTACACCAAATGTTCCTAGCCTTCTCCATGGAGTCAGCGCTTAAGATGGGGTACAAGAATAAATACACCGTAATGTTGTCAATTTTTTGAAGATCTTTTTCAAAGCGTTTACAGTAGCCGCAGTTGGGATCCTCGAAGACTGCAATTTTTCGCTTCCCCGTACCCCTGACCATTGTGAATGCATCTTTAATGGGGAGGGAGTCAAAGGCTACAGAGAGTAATTTGTCCGTTCTCTCTTCGGTTAAATTTTTACGTGAACGGGTGTCAATCAAGTTGCCTTGAATAAGAAAATTTCCTTCACTATCAGTGTAATAAATCTCAGTCTCATCGAGCCGTACCTCGTACAAGCCGTTCATTGGAGATTTTGTGACTTCATCAATATGGGGTAATTGAGGCAGACGATCTGTGAGATTTTTCTTAATGGTGTTTTCAACCGTATCAGCATAGGTCGAGGAGAGGGGGAGGGTTAAAAGCGATGCTATCAGGCTCAACGAGAGAAAATGCTTGAAGTGATTCATTGGATGATTGATTGAGTCAGAATTTATGATGCGTTGGTATAAAAGGTATTCAAAGCGTGTTCAAAGAGCGGCTTGCATCGCTTTTCGGACGGTCCACTCTTTCAAAGCTCCAAGAGCGTTAAAAGTTTTGAACCCTTTATTTCTAAGTAGCCTAGCCAGGGGATAGTTGCTGGCAAAAAGAAGTTGAATTTTGTCAATGAACTGAACGTATGGAAGAATGGCGAGTTTTCTTTGGCGCTCATAGCCCCTGAGCATACGCAGGTCATTCAAAGGGCGCCAAGAGGTATTATCTTTCTCTTTTTTGAGCAGCAGTTCATACAATGCCCAAACGTCCCCAAGACCTAAATTCAACCCCATCCCAGACAATGGGTGAACACTGTGTGCACTATCCCCGCAAAGCACCCAGCTTTCCTTAGGGCTAAATACACCGCACCAATTCTCTGCACTTGTTAGTGCCAGGGGCCAACTTTGTTTGGCAGCTATCGGCACTAAGTCTTTGAATAAATCTTTAGAACTTTTCCTTAGTTCATCTGTGAAATCAGCGTCCGAGAGTTGGTTTAAGGCTGCATTTCGTTCAGCTGACGTTGACCACACAATTGCAAAAGTATTTCCCTCTCGCCCCCCTATAGGGAGTAGGGCCAGGATTTCCAACTCTTTTGTCGATTCGGAGTTGGTGTTCGAGTTCGAGGACGAGTTCGAGTTCGAGTTCGAGTTCGGGTTGAGGGCTGAAGAGTTATTGAACCATTGATAAGCAACGCCCATGTGCTTGGCGTGGGGGTCTTTAAATCTCACATGGGTGGCCAGGGCGACTTGTCTGTAGGATATCCGCTCAGTAAAAGTATGGAGTAATTGTTTGGTCGTGCTCTGCGAGCCTTCGCAAATCACGGTCAATGGGGCGTGTATCTCTTGAAGCCCCGCGCCAGCACCTCTGTGGGTGATGTGCTGGACATCGCTCAGTGATAGAGCTTTGGTTAACTCGTTGTCCAGAGCCGAAACCTCAACGATCCAGCTCATGGGTGTTGAATCTTTAGTATTCAGTGCGTCTAATTGGAATGAGTCCGAGAATTCAATCACTTCGCCTGCGTCAGATTGGACCTGAATTTGACGAACTTCAGTGCAAAAGGATTCTCCTGGCCAAGCGTTCAAGGATTCCAGGATTGATTTTGATTTGGCGTTGATGGCGTAAGCCCGGATGTCCTCAGCTTGCGTGCTCTGGGTTGTTGTGTGGGTTGCATTGCTAATCAGTGCAACCCTCAATTGCAGGCGCGACAAAAGCAGAGCCAACGTGGTGCCCACGATGCCGCCGCCTCGAATACAAATGTCTACGTTTAAGGCCATTGGTTCATTGTAGGTAACTTTGTCGGATAAGTTGTGATTCAAGGTCAATATTGCCTAAAAGTTGGGCTTAAATCATGGCGCGATAAGACTGCTTGGGTGAATGTGCTTTTGGGGCGTGGGGGACTTCCCTACGAATTCGCTTAGATTTTCTGATTAAAATCGATTTTCGGTTAAAACAACTTCAATGGAGAGTAAAAAATGGAACGTCGTTCACTGATAAAACACGCTGGGATTGCAGGTATTTTGGCGGCTGCAGCTGCGCCTGCTGTGCATGCACAAACGGTAGTGCGCTGGCGTATGGCGTCCAGTTTTCCTAAGTCTTTGGATACCCTTTATGGAGGAGCCGAGACCATTGCGCGAGTGGTAAAAGCAATGACTGGGGGTAAGTTTGAAATCTCCACTCACGCTGCAGGCGAGTTGATGCCCGCATTCGGAGTGGTAGACGGTGTTCAGCAAGGCTCGATTGAATGTGCACATACAGCGCCTTACTACTTTTTCGGTAAAGATGAGACCTTTGCAATGGGTTGTGCGATCCCCTTTGGCCTTAACAGCCGTCAAACCACCGCTTGGATGATCGAGGGTAACGGCTTAAAGCTCATGCGTGAGTTTTACGCCAAGTACAACATCGTTAACTTCCCCGCAGGCAATACGGGCGCTCAAATGGGCGGATGGTTCCGCAAGGAGCTTAAATCAGTCAGCGACCTTAAAGGGTTAAAGTTCAGAATTGGTGGATTCGGTGGGCGAATCCTTGAGCGTATCGGCGGTATTCCACAAAATATCCCCGCTGGCGACATTTACTCCGCTTTGGAGAAAGGCACCATTGACGCGGCTGAGTTTGTAGGACCTTACGATGACTTAAAGCTGGGACTAAGCAAAGTAGCCCCTAATTATTACTACCCTGGTTGGTTTGAGGGCGGTGCACAGGTCGATCTCTTTGTGAACAACAAAGCCCTTGAGTCACTCACACCTGAGTACAGAGCTATCTTAGAGGCAGCTTGTGCCGTCGCTCACTCAGATGTTCAGGCTAAATATGATGCGAGAAATCCGGTTGCCTTAAAACAGTTGGTTGGAAGTGGTACCAAGCTGAAAGAGTTCCCCAAAGACATCTTGGCTGCTGCGTTTGCGGAGTCTGAAAAATATTATGAAGAGCTGAGCGACAAGAACGAGAACTGGAAGAAGATCTATCCTGACTTCCGTAAGTTCCGTGCTGAGCAAAATCTTTGGTTTAGATTCACTGAGGCTACCTTTGACAGGTTCATGCAAGCTCAAAAACTCTAATTAAATTGAAAGCGCCTAGCCAACACACAGTCAATGACTTCCCGCAGATGGGTTCCACTTATTACAAAGTGCCCGGTAGTGTCAACTTAAAGATAGCTATTCAATAGGTGTTGGCTAGACGCATACATTGAATTCGACCCGTAATGGGCTAAGTCCGTTAAGAGCTAAAAAGGCCACTCAACTAAAAATTGAGCGGCCTTTTTAAATGGGAGACTGGGCTTTTATAAGACCTTTTGAAAACTTCTAGACAACGATAGAAGAAATTATTTGACCTTGAATAATTCGTTCATGCGTTTTTGCTCTGCGTCGCTGGACTCTTTGTCTTGTTCAGTTGAAGGCGCAGGACCTGCGAGTGAATCATTGGCGTCCTGACTAGATTCGGGCATCTCTATTTTGACATTGTCCAAATCGACAACGGTTTCTTTAGTTAAGAAAACCGTCACAGTTTGCGGTACAAAAATGACAACGATGACAAGCAACAATTGCATGCACACCCAAGGTAGGGCACCCATGTAGATATCTTTGGATAAAACGGGCCTAGGAATTCGGGCTTCTTTGAATAAAGTATCCGCGATGCCTCTTAGGTAAAAGAGTGCAAAGCCAAAGGGCGGGTGCATAAAGCTTGTTTGCATGTTGACACAAAGCAGCACGCCAAACCAAACCAAATCAATGCCTAACTTATTGGCAACAGGGCCAAGCAGGGGGAGGATAATAAATGCAATCTCAAAGAAATCAAGAAAGAAGGCTAGGAAGAAAATGAAGATGTTCACGACAATCAAGAACCCAATCTGACCACCGGGCAGATTCGAGAGCATCTCCTCTACCCAGCGTCCACCCTCTACGCCTTGGAAGACCATCGAGAATACGCGTGAGCCGATCAGGATGAAGACCACCATCGCAGTCAAGCGCATGGTGCTGTGCATTGCATCCCATATCAGGGCTTTGGAGATCCGCCCGTGAATAGCCGCTAAAAAGAGTGCACCCATGCAACCCATTGCGCCCGCCTCAGTAGGTGTGGCAATGGCTGAGTCCATGCCGGGTAGGCCGCCCATAGAGCCTAGTACGGCAAAGATAAGCAGGGCAGATGGAATAATGCCTCTTAAACACTTGAGCCATAGTTTTGAGCCCCTAAGAGTTCTAGCCGATTCAGGCACACCTGGGACGTGGTGAGGTTTGAAGACGCCAAGAAAGAAGGTGTAGAGAACAAATATGAGTACTTGAAGGATAGACGGTCCCCAGGCACCCTTGTACATGTCCCCAACTGAGCGTCCCAATTGATCGGCCATCACAATCAATACAAGTGACGGGGGTACAAGCTGAGTAATCGTTCCTGAGGCGGCAAGCACGCCAGTTGCGTAGCGCATGTTGTATCCATAGCGCATCATGACGGGTAAAGAGATGAGTGCCATGGCAATCACCTGGCCCGCAACAGTACCTGTAATGGCTCCCAATATAAAACCTACGATGATGACTGAGTAGCCTAGACCGCCTTTGACCGGTCCAAAGAGTTGACCCATGGAGTCAAGCATATCCTCAGCAAGTCCGCACTTCTCGAGTATGGCGCCCATGAAGGTGAAAAACGGAATAGCCAGCAATAAGTCATTGGCTAAGATGCCAAACACGTTGAGGGGCAAGTTAGCCATGAAGCTGCTTGGGAACCAACCCATGTGGATGGCGTAAAACCCGCAGGCCAAACCCAGCGAAGCCAGTGAGAAGGCAACCGGAAAGCCAATCAGCATGATGAGTATGAGGCCGCCGAACATGTAGGGCGGGAAGTTCTCCATTTGAAACATTGACGAATCCTAATCGAGTTGAATTTGAAGTTTTACTGGAATTATTTAAAGCGCCGGTCTTTGGTATTTAGAACACAGGGCGCAGGTGAGATGCATTACTGAACAGGTTTTTCGTAGTGTGTATCCATCACTATAAAACCCTTTAAGTGGGCTATGCGTTTGATGACCTCGCTCACCCCTTGAAGACAAACCCACCCAAATCCAAGTGGCAAGAGCATCATCGCAGGCCAGCGAACCAGTCCCCCCGCGTTGCTGGAGACCTCCCCTGAGAGAAGCATTTTGAGGAAAAGCGGAAAGCTCAACCAGACTAAAAAACCCATAACTGGAATTAAAAATACGATCAGCCCGAAAAGATCAACGTAGACTTGAACTTTGGAGGAAATGGATCCGTAAATTAAATCAACCCGGACGTGCTCATTTCGCTTGAGAACCATTGGCGCACCTAGCATGACAGTTGCAGCGAATAGATACCACTGAATCTCAAGCCATCCGTTGGAGCTGATATCAAGGCCATAACGCACGAAAGCGTTACCCGCAGAAATTCCTGCAGCAAGCAAAACAGTCCAAGCCGCAAAAGTTCCGAACTGCTCGCTTATCCAGTCCACTTTATTAGTAAATTTAAGCCATCCGCTCATTTTGTAGTCCTACGAGTTATGCAAAAAATTTTAAATGAGTGATCAAACATTTAGCTGAGCAACCACTGTACTTACACTCTTGATTCCCAAAAAAGTCAATATAAGAGAGCCAAACAGATGAATGCCGATCGTGCCGAGCGCTAAAAACCACCTTGCGCTTGTGACCATGGAGATGACCTCTGCGCTGAAGGAGGAAAAAGTGGTGAGTGAACCCATAAATCCTGTCACGAGCGCGAGTCTCCAAAGTGGATCGATTTGCGGAAATGTATTGAACACCCCCACACAAACACCCACCAAGTAACCTCCCATTAAGTTGCAGGCCAAGGTCCCAAGTGGAATCGGTTCTAAAGCGTTGAACATAACGCCAAGCTGCCAGCGGGTGAGGGCACCTAGGCAAGCAAATACGCAAATAACGAAGATTTCAAGCACTGGCATATTGATCAAACAATTACTCTGACTTGACTGAATCAGCTGAATCAACTGCATTTAACGCGTTCATGTAAGCACTAACCCCTTGCTCCACAGTCTTAAAGCTGTGCTTACACCCTGCGGCTCTAAGCGCGCTCAGGTCAGCCTGGGTGTAGCACTGGTATTTGCCGACCAAGGCCTGGGGAAAGTCAATGTATTCAATCATTCCCTTTTCCACGGCCTGGATCAGACTTAGTTTTTTGTGTTTTCCCGTATCTTGATGCGCAAGCTCTGCATTGATTACAGACAACGCTACGTCGTTAAAGGGCTGTGCACGGCCAGATCCAAGGTTAAAGAGGCCGGATTTCTCTGGGTGATCTAAAAACCAAAGGTTTACCTCCACTACGTCGTCGATGTAGACAAAGTCACGCATTTGCTCACCGGCTGCGTAGCCCGCGTAGTGACCAAAGAGTCGGACCCGCCCGTGCTCTTTGAATTGGTTGTGTTGGTGATAGGCGACGCTTGCCATTCGACCTTTATGTTGCTCTCGAGGGCCATAGACATTGAAATACCTAAAACCCACAATTTGATGGGCTGAGCGCTCGAAATGGTTTCCAAACAAAGCTCGCATGCGTTGATCAAAAAGGAGTTTGGAGTAGCCGTAGACGTTTAGTGGTAGTTCAAACTCCGGGGTTTCTTTGAAGACACTTGAGCCACCGTATGTCGCAGCAGAGGAGGCGTAGATCAGGCGCGTATTTTGAAGGGCACAAGACTTTTGAAGGTAGGAGGTCGTTGTGAAATTATTCTCCATCATATAGCGACCGTCTGTTTCCATAGTGTCACTACACGCACCTTCGTGAAACACAGCCTCTACGTGCCCGTAGGCACCGGCTGCGAAGAGTTCGTAAAAATCTTGATGATCAACGTAATCGGTGATTTGCAAATCACTCAAGTTGATAAACTTATCCCCATCCGTTAAATCATCCACCGCGATGATCTCGGTGATACCTCTTTTGTTAAGACCTTTGATAAGGTTGCTTCCGATAAAGCCAGCTGCGCCGGTCACGACAATGGTCATGCTACTAACTCCTCAAAACTTACGCTTGCGGTGCCAAATTTACCAACCACTATACCCCCGGCCTTGTTAGCCCAGGGAAGGGCTTCGCGTACAGACAGGCCCGAGGCCATCAAGACCGCAAGCGTTGCAATGACAGTGTCTCCGGCGCCGGTGACATCAAACACTTCTAACGCTTGCGCGCCCACATGCACCTCACCAGAGGCGTCAAAAAGACTCATTCCCTCTTCACTTCGGGTGAGTAACAAAGCGTCTAAACCCAGCTCAGTTCGCAGTTGGTGCGCGCGTGCCATTAGATCGGACTCACTACTCCATTCACCCACCACTTGCATCAGCTCTTGTTTGTTGGGTGTGATGACGCTAGCTCCCTTATAGCGGGAGTAGTCACTCCCCTTGGGGTCAATCAAGACGGGCTTGCCGTGCTCTTTAGCAAGTTCTATCATTTGACCGATGCGGGCCAAACCACCCTTGCCGTAGTCGGAGAAGATCACAGCGCTGTGCTCACCCAAGAGCTTTGCGAACATTTGGGTTTGGTAAGCCAAGGTCTCGTGCTGGGGGTTGTTTTCAAAGTCAACGCGCACGAGTTGTTGCTGGCGACCAATGACGCGTAGTTTCATGGTCGTTTTCAGAAGTGGATCTCGACCAAAATAAGGTTTGATCCCAGTGGAGCCCACGAGACTCTCAAGTTTGTGACTCGTCTCATCATCCCCGACCACACTGAGTAAGCTGATTTGTGCGCCCAGACTCACCCCGTTGTAAGCCACGTTGGCAGATCCCCCTAGACGGTCCTCTTCTTTCGTAATCCGAACAACAGGTACAGGTGCCTCCGGGCTGATACGGTCGACTGATCCGTACCAATACCGGTCAAGCATCACATCTCCCACTACGAGAACTTTGGCATCCTTAACTTTTTCTAATGAAAGTGTTTTCATAATTCTTCTATTCTCTCAGGTGGATAACTATCCCAGGCCTGACACCCTGGGCATTGCCAGAAATGGGTGAGTGCTTCAAACCCGCACGCCGCGCAGCGGTAGCGTTTGAGGGGTATCGAGGATTTGTCTAGCGTTTGTAGGATGCGAGTTTGGGTTTTTGGGTCAGAGAGCTCCTCGCCTCTGAGCCACTGAGTAGCGGCAATTAAAGACGGGGTGCGCTCAAGGTGCTGTGCGTAAAGGGATTGGTCCGTATGTGCAGTGGTGGTGTTCAAGAGCACCATGGCCTCTAATACGTCTAGTCTGGGTTTGCCGTTGTAGCTGTGGGATAAGAGTTGTTGCGCCTCATCCTTTTTATGGAGCTCGATTGCGAGTTTTGCGAGCAACTCAGCGCCTAGCCCTGCAAACTGAGGAGTTTCAGTCATCAGCATTTTGAGCGTGTTGTAGGAGGCTTCAGCTTGTCCCAGCGTGTGCAACACCTGAGCAAGGGCTAAGTTAGCACGAGCGTTTTTGGGTGCGCACAGTAAAGCTTTATCAATGAGTAATTTGGCCGACTCTGGGCTTTTTGTTTGTTGCGCTTGTTCGCACCAGTAATGAGCCAAACGTGCTGAGAAGTCTCCCTCACCCAGCACTTCAAGGCGTTTAGCAATTTGAGCTGCTCGCTCCCAGTCTCTGGAGCGTTCGTACAGGTTGAGCAAAGCTATCATGGCCTGTGCTTCAAGCGCGGTGCCCTCTAAGTCTTTGAGCGCATCCTCAGCGCGGTCAATGATGCCTGCTCGCAGATAATCCTGTGCAAGTGCGAACTTGGCACGGTGTCTGTCCTTGGCAGATAAGTCAGCTCTTGCCAAAAGGTGCTGGTGTACACGAACTGCACGCTCGAACTCGCCCCTTCGTCTAAAGAGGTTTCCCAGCGCAAAGTGAAGCTCAGAGGTATCGGGGTCTTGTTGAACGGCCTCTATAAATGAGTCAATGGCTTGGTCTTGTTGCTCATTGAGTAAGAAGTTAAGCCCTTGAAAATAGGCTTTGGGATTTCTGTGGTTTTCGATTTTGAGCTGCTTGATGTCAAAACGCGAAGCCAACCACCCCAGCGCAAATACCGCGCAGGCACCCATCAACAGCCAAACCCAATCAATCGTCATGATCCAGGCAAGCGCGAGTCGCGCAGTGAATTAACGTTGGAAGTCGCCGCAGTGTGACTGAGGTCAGCGTGTTGACCTGAGGCAGATTGTTGGTTGGACGGAACACTCACTTGAAGATCTCCTGCTTGTGACCGGGCTGGACTAGGATTACGAGCAATTTTTCTGACTCGCCACCAACGTGGGACCATTGCCAAAACGCCCACTATAAGGCCTATTGTAAATACTGCTAAAACAATTAAAACCAAGGGCGCGTGCCAACTCAGACCAAAAAAGAGGTTGACGCTTGCCTCTTGTTGGTTGTTGAGGGCAAATGCAAATAAAGTAAAAAAAATGGCTGCCTTCAGAATCCACCGAAGCAGCCATAGTGCGTGTTTCAATCTATCTTCCTTATGAGTTAAGGGGTCATTTCGGTGTTGGCGCTAACAGCGTTGCGGTTTTTGCATCCACCGCCTCTCTGAGTGCCTTGCCTGGTTTGAAATGAGGAACTCTTTTCTCAGGGATCGCGACTTGCTCTCCAGAGCGGGGATTTCTCCCTAGCCTTGGAGGGCGGCGATTGATCGAAAA
This sequence comes from uncultured Burkholderiales bacterium, assembly GCA_903949285.1. Lineage (GTDB taxonomy): Bacteria > Pseudomonadota > Gammaproteobacteria > Burkholderiales > Burkholderiaceae_C > Limnohabitans. Next base: position 18,074 of record CAJAYT010000111.1, on the reverse strand, counting down.
ACTACCGAAACCTCTAAGTTCAATGCGGTGGCCACGCGTTAATGCGTCGCTCATTGCATCGAGCAGAGCCTTCACTGCAAACTCAGCATCCCTGTGCGTGAGCTGAGGGAACTGAGCTGCTAGTTCTTCGACCAAATCGCTTCGAGTCATATTGTCGACTGTAACTTTGCTTAGTTAAATTTAAGCTTGGTTGTCTTCTGGGGTATCCAACTTAGCTCTGAGGAGGGCACCAAGACTTGTGGTTCCGGCGTTCTCGCGTGAGCTTTGCTGATTCAAAGAAGCCATTGCTTCTTGTTGGTCCGCAGCGTCCTTGGCTTTGATTGAGAGTTGGATGTTGCGTGTTTTTCTGTCCACGTTAACTACAACTGCAGTAACCTCATCACCCTCTTTGAGAGCAGTACGAGCGTCTTCGATTCTCTCGCGTGAGATCTCGCTGACACGCAAGTAACCTAAAACGTCATTGCCCAAATCAATTTCAGCGCCCTTAGCGTCGACTGTTTTTACTTTACCAGTGACGATTTGCCCTTTTTCGTTCACAGAAACGAAGGTGGTGTAGGGGTCCGCATCAAGTTGTTTGATACCCAAGGAGATACGCTCACGCTCGACGTCAACGGCGAGCACAACTGCCTCAACCTCTTGACCCTTCTTGTAATTGCGCACTGCAGCCTCGCCTGTCTCGTTCCAAGACAAGTCTGACAAGTGGACCAAACCGTCGATTCCAGCGGCCAAACCAACAAACACACCGAAGTCTGTGATTGATTTGATCGGACCTTTAACGCGGTCACCGCGCTTGGTATCTTGTGAGAATTCTTGCCATGGGTTAGCACGGCACTGCTTCATACCTAAGGAGATGCGGCGTTTGTCCTCATCAATCTCAAGAACCATCACTTCTACTTCATCGCCTAAAGCAACGATTTTGCTTGGGGCAACGTTCTTGTTGGTCCAGTCCATCTCAGAGACGTGCACCAAACCTTCAATGCCTGGCTCGAGCTCTACGAATGCTCCGTAATCAGCAATATTGGTGACCTTTCCAAACATGCGAGTGCTTTGTGGGTAACGTCTTGCAACGCCCATCCAAGGATCATCGCCCATTTGCTTGAGGCCCAGCGATACGCGGTTTTTGTCGGTATCAAATTTAAGGATTTTGGCTGTAATTTCTTGTCCAGCTTGCACCACTTCGCTTGGATGGCGTACGCGTCTCCAGGCCATATCGGTAATGTGCAACAGACCATCAATGCCACCCAAGTCAACGAATGCACCGTATTCTGTGATGTTTTTAACGACACCGTGGACAACAGAGCCTTCTTTGAGTGTGTCCATCAACTTAGCGCGCTCTTCGCCCATGGAGGCTTCAATCACTGCGCGACGGCTCAGCACAACGTTATTGCGTTTACGGTCAAGTTTGATGACCTTGAACTCCATGGTCTTGTTCTCAAAGGGACTCAAATCCTTGATAGGACGTGTGTCGATGAGGGATCCAGGAAGGAAGGCGCGAATGCCGTTGACCAGAACTGTCAATCCGCCTTTTACTTTGCCACTTGTCGTTCCGCTCACAAACTCGCCGGACTCAAGCGCTTTCTCAAGGGAGAGCCATGAGGCTAGGCGTTTCGCTGTATCACGACTCAGGATGGTGTCCCCGTAGCCATTCTCGACACTGCTAATGGCAACGGAGACAAAGTCACCCGCTTGCACTTCGATCTCGCCGAGATCGTTTTTAAATTCTTCAATAGGTACATAAGCCTCTGATTTAAGACCCGCATTAACCACAACGTGATTGTGTTCAACACGTACCACTTCAGCAGTGATAACTTCACCAGTACGCATTTCTGAGCGCTTTAGTGATTCTTCAAATAGGGCGGCAAAAGATTCTGACATAAAAGGTTTCCTAAACCGTGCAATCAAGGTTAACGTGTCAGCTTTTCTGGGTAGAACAGCAGCACATTAAGTTCCAATCGACAACGGTGTTTTGCGGGAGGTTGTACCCGCGGGGTTAAGTTGATGATCCACACCACCGATGCGCAAGACGCGCGGGAAGGAGCGGTGTGGGCCGCACAAAACAAGCGCTACTAGCTACTAAAGCCCAAACCTAGGCTTTGTAACCTGAGGAATAAGAGATTAATAATTCCAACGCCTGTCCTGCCACCAAGACATCACCAGTTTCACTGAATCCTCAATGGATAAACTGGAATTGTCTAAATGGCGAGCCTCAGCTGCGGGTGTTAGGGGAGCAACACTGCGCGTACTGTCGCGTAAGTCCCGAGCCTCTAAATCCGCAAAAAGGTCTTCTATTTTAGCCTGAATTCCTTTTGAAATCAATTGCTTATGTCGCCTTTTTGCCCGTTCCATAGCGCCTGCAGTCAAAAATACCTTCAACGTCGCATCAGGAAAGATCACAGTCCCCATGTCTCGCCCGTCAGCGACCAATCCGGGTAGTTTTCTAAAACTGTGTTGAAGTTCCACCAATGCACTTCTGACCCCCGGGATAACTGATATTTTGGAGGCGTTGATCCCGCCTTCCTCCGTCCGAATGGCCTCAGAAACATCAACTCCCGAGAGAAGTATGTGCTCACCTCTGAATTCAAGCTCAAGGTTCCTAACAAGCGTTGAGAGTTGAGCTTCATTGACCATTTCTAAGGCAATGCCCGCTTGCAAGGCTGCGTAAGCGCTCACCCTGTAAAGGGCCCCCGAGTCTAGGTAGTGGTAGCCGAGTTGCTCAGCGAGTTGAGAGGAGAGGGTGCCTTTCCCTGAGGCCGAGGGCCCGTCTACGCACAGAACTGGAATTTGTGCGCTGAGGCTCTTGCAAAGAGTGAAAAGGGCTTCAAAATATTCTGGAAAGGTCTTGCCAACGCACTTGGGATCTTCAATCGTGACTCCAATTCGGTCTGGATTGAGAGCGGTCAAAGAAAAGCACATCGCCATTCGGTGATCATCATAGGTGTGAATACTCGCTTTTCTCCATGAGCCCGGTTTGATGGGCGAAATGGTGATCCAATCGGGTCCTTCTAAGACTTCGGCACCTAGTTTGCGACACTCTGTTGCTACGGCGTGAATGCGGTCTGTTTCCTTAACGCGCCAACTCCCAATATTCCTCAGCGTTGAGGGGCCATCGGCAAAGAGGGCCATCACAGCAAGTGTCATTGCCGCGTCTGGAATTTGGTTGCAATCCATATCAATCGCTTTAAGTGGCCAAGCTCCTCGGCGAGTTTGTATCCAGTTCGCCCCGCTCTCAACCTGAGCGCCCATCGCCTGTGCGGCTTTTGTAAAAGCTATGTCACCTTGAATGGAGTTGGCTCCAACACCTTCAATGCGAACAAATCGAGAGGTGTTCGCGCTCAAATCAATCGCACCGTAGGCACCCAAAGCGCCAAGCGCAATAAAATAACTGGCTGAGGACGCATCAGCTTCAACGTCTATCTTTACGGGGCTACGGTAAGCGCTGTTTTTGGGAATGACAAAGCGCTTGAACCCATCCTTAAGAACGGGGATACCAAACTGTTCAAGCATTTTTAGGGTGATATCTATATAAGGTTTTGATATCAATTCACCCACAACTTCAATGCAAATATCTTCCTTCGCCGCTATGGGGAGTGACATTAATAGAGCGGTTAAAAATTGACTCGATACATCGCCTCGAACAGAGATGGGATTTTTCAAGTTGAGTTCAAACGCTTTTTGTTGTTGCTCATTCCTCGCATTCAGGCGCAGGGGGGGATATCCCTTGACGCCTAAGTAATCGATGGAGCAACCCATTTGTATGAGTGCCTCAACCAAATCGCCAATAGGCCTTTCGTGCATGCGGGGAACACCGTGTACCTTTGCGCTAACTCCCATCACCGCTAGTGCGGCTGTTAAGGGGCGCATCGCGGTGCCCGCGTTGCCTAAGAATAAATCAAGAGGACTGAGTAAGCTCCTTTGAACGAGTGACTCATCGATGCCAGTGATCAATAAATCCTGGCCTTCACGCTCAAGCGCGCAACCCATTTGCTTGAGCGCCTCTAGCATGACTTGAGTGTCATCCGAATCCAACAGGCCTTGAACCTTGGTGGTCCCCTCACTCAGAGCCGCTAGCAAAAGGACCCGGTTGGAGATGCTCTTTGAGCCTGGTAATTGGACCGTCCCATTTGCAGTATCGATGAAAGGAATATCCAGATTGGGGAGGTTGTACATGCTTTGTTAAAAAATAAAACGAACAAGAAAAAAATGCTTGGATCTTTACAGCCCGCGGCATTACTGCTCGTTAGTTATTAATGCTCCATTCGTTTCTGGCTCGTTGCGAGACTTCAATGAATTTGATCAGAGCCGCTGAGTCTTTTATGTCAACAAGTCTTTCAATAGCTTCGAGTTCAGTCTTAAAAAGTGCGATTTGTTGTTTGAGATTTGAAGGGTTGGCAAAGAAAATATCACGCCACACCTTGGGATCGCTCCCTGCAATTCTGGAGAAGTCCCTGAACCCAGGTCCAGCAACGGACATAAACTGCTCATGCTCATGCTGTTTGACCAGACCGTTCATGTAGGCAAAGGCGATCAAATGGGGGAGGTGACTGACCGCAGCGAACGCTGCATCATGAGCTTGTGGGCTCATCCGGTGGACTTTAGAGCCAAGCAGCGTCCAAACCTGATCTGCTTTTTCAACCAGGTCCTGTTGTGTTTTTAACAGGGGTGTGAGTATTAAGGGGCGATTTTGAAATAATTCAGCGCTTGCCTGTGCCACCCCGGTCAGCTCTTTGCCTGCTATCGGATGCGCAGGGACAAACTGAGGTAGCTTATTTCCTAAAAAAGCAAGAGCAGCTTGAGCGATGTTTTCTTTTGTAGATCCAACATCCATTACCAAGCACCCGTGTTCAATATAGGGGGCAATCTCTCTTAAGCAACCCTCAACTGCTTGAACAGGGATTGCAATCAGTAAGAGATCTGAGCCTTTTACAGCCGAGGACGCGTCCATACACTGGGTGTCAATCACGCCTAGATCTTTTGCCAGTTTTGTTGTTTGTTCTGTCGCGCTATATCCGCACACATGCTCAACCAGGCCTGCTTTTTTTAATGCAAGTGCGAAAGATCCACCGATCAAGCCACAACCAATAAGACCTAACTGTTTAAACATGAAATCAAAAAATGAAGGAGCTCTTTAAGAGCGATTGCAACAGCTTTTATTCGCTGACAGGATAGGATCCGAGAACTTTGTAAAAAGCGCACAGCTCTTTCAAATCATCAAGTGCTTTTTTTACAGGAGTCTCGCTAATGTGCCCCTGGATATCAATATAAAAGAAATACTCCCACTGTCCGGACTTTGCAGGCCTAGATTCAAAGCGTGTCATCGATACACCGTTATTTTTAAGTGGTACCAATAAATCGTGAACCGCACCTGGACGGTTAGGGACTGAGACAACTAGGCTCGTACAGTCTTTACCCGTAGCTGCGGGTGTATTGAGGGTTTGGGGTAAACAGATGATAGAGAAACGTGTTCTGTTGTATGCCTCGTCTTGAATGGCGTGAGCCACGATGTGAAGTCCAAATTGCGCCGCAGCTCGCTCACTCGCAAGTCCGGCCCAAGCAGGATTCGTCGCCGCTAAGCGAGCTCCTTCGGCGTTGCTCGAGACTGCACGTCTTTCAGCGCGCGGTAAGTGCTGGCTCAGCCAGCCTTGGCACTGCGCTAAGGCCTGTGGGTGGGCGAGGACGACTTCGATCCCCTCAAGCGAGGGGGTTTGGCGCATTAAATTATGTCTGATGAGTAAACTAATCTCACCGATCACATGGACTGGGGAGCGAAGAAATAAATCAAGCGAGCGAGCAACAGCGCCCTCGGTCGAGTTCTCCACACCGACCACGCCGTACTGCGTCGTTCCAGCCGTGGTTGCGTGAAATACTTCATCAAAGTTGGAGCAGTAAATGAGTTCGGCAGCACTGCCAAAGTACTCTATAGCGGCTTGCTCACAAAAGGTGCCTTGAGGCCCCAAGACAGCAACACGCTGGGGCGCCTCAAGCGCCAGGCAAGCCGAGGTTATCTCGCGCCAAATACTTGCGATATGTTTGTTTTGAAGGGGCCCACGGTTGGCGTTCTCCATTTTTTGAAGCACCTGAGCAACTCGGTCAGGTCTGTAAAAAGGTGTTCCCTCAGCGCGCTTGATCTCGCCTACCTTTTCTGCAACGCGGGCGCGTTCATTAAGCAAATCTAGTAAGCGCTGGTCCAAAGAGTCAATCTGCACGCGCAGCTCAGCCAATCCATTCTCTGGAGTGGCTTTGGCGGGGGGGGTGGGCTTGTTAGTGTCCATAGATATGAAAGCCTCTTGTAGGTGGCGGTTATGAGCTTAGATTGTAGGTAACTTGGCGAGGAGATTCCAAAACAACGCTTAATGTTTAGCTATGTGCACGCTCGAATTCGCGCAAATACTCGATTAAAACTTGAACGCCTTTCACTGGCATGGCGTTATAGATACTTGCGCGCATCCCACCCACAGACTTATGCCCTTTGAGTTGCAAAAGTCCCTGGGCCTTTGCTCCTTTGAGGAACGCTTCATTGCGGGACTCGTCTTTGAGGAAAAATGGAATATTCATCCGAGACCGGCTCAAATGATCGACCTTGTTTTCATAAAAAGAGGAGTTGTCTAAAAAGTCGTATAAAAGTTGAGATTTTGTTTTGTTTCGAAGCTCTATAGCCTCTAAGCCGCTTTTACCGTTTTCTACTTGACGCTTGAGCCACTGAAAGGTCAGCCCTGCAATATAGATTCCGTATGTAGGGGGGGTGTTGTACATCGAATCAGCACCCGCAACGAGTTTGTAGTTAAAGGCGCTTGGACAAATATCCAAGGCGTCGCCTATTAAATCTTCGCGAACAACAACCAATGTGAGACCTGCTGGACCTATGTTCTTTTGAGCCCCCGCAAACGCCGCACCGACGCGACTCCAGTCAACTGACCTTGAGAGCACGTGAGAGGAAAAATCAATAACCAAAGGAGCATTAGACCCCATTGATTTTAGATCTGGAAGAATATGACACTCTACGCCGTGGATGGTCTCGTTCGTACACAGATGAACATAGCTTGATGAGTCGTGTAGCGACCAAGTACTTGGGTTTGGAAAGAACGTGAACCCAGCCTCCTCACTAGACGCTGCAATAAGTGGTTTTGCGTACTTTGCAGCCTCTTTATATGACTTTTGCCCCCAACTCCCAGAGAGTACAAAATCAATGACTCCTCCTTTGGAAAGGTTCAGGGGGACGATTGCGTTCTCCCCAAGCCCTCCGCCTTGCATAAAGAGTATCTTAAATTCTTGAGGGATGTCTAGAAGTTCTCTAAAGTCGCTCTCGGCTTGCTCATAAATAGAGATGAATTCAGAGCCCCTATGGCTCATCTCCATAACACCCATACCACTGCCGTGCCAATCAAGCATTTCTGCAGCAGCCAATTCCAAAACTTCTTCGGGCATGGCAGCCGGGCCAGCTGAAAAGTTATAGGGTCGAGTCATATCTATGAGCCTATTTTGTGAACCCTCATGCAAGCAGGTTAAGCTGTCCTTGCATGAGATGGTGAGGGTAGTAGGTTTTTATGGGAGCGAAAAAAGTAGAGCTTGAAATTGTTATCAGTGACCCAGCAATCTTGGATGGACGCATCTTAGAAATCACTGAAAGGAACGCTTGCAAGAAGGAGGTTTGAAATTCCTGCGAGGTTGCTTTCAGTTTCTAAGGTCTGTGCAGACGCCAAACAGATCATGCATTTGAGCCTGGATTGCTCGGGCCTGATTCGCCCTCTGGCGTATCCCCCGCGTTGCCCTGCTCTTCAGTTGGATCCGCCTCTGGATCTGAGTTTTGAGCATCATTTTCTGCAATGCGTTGGACTCCACTCAGTTTAGATCCTTCGTCAAGACCAATGAGGGTTACGCCCTGAGTCGCGCGTCCCATCTCTCTGATTTCTGACACGCGTGTTCGAATGAGAACGCCCCTGTCACTGATCAACATGATTTCATCTTTGGCATGCACGAGAGTGGCCGCAACCACTTTGCCGTTGCGCTCTGATTGTTGAATAGCAATCATGCCCTTGGTTCCTCGTCCGTGGCGAGTGTACTCTGCGATGGAGGTTCGTTTGCCGTACCCATTCTCCGTAGCTGTGAGAACACTTTGTTCCTCATCCTCAGCTACGAGCATGGCAATCACATGTTGCCCCTCATCAAGCATCATTCCTCTTACGCCGCGGGCATTTCTTCCCATGGGGCGAACATCGTTTTCATCAAAACGAACCGCTTTACCCCCGTCGCTGAAGAGCATGACATCGTGTTTGCCGTCGGTTAATGCGGCACCAATCAGGAAGTCCCCATCATCCAAGTCAACAGCAATGATCCCTGCTTTCCTTGGATTTGAAAAATCATCCAGTGAAGTCTTTTTCACTGTGCCCATGGAAGTTCCCATGAAGACATAGTGATCGGCAGGGAAACTCCTAAAGTTTCCGGTCAGTGCCAGAACGACGTTGATCTTCTCACCTTCGCCAAGTGGGAACATGTTCACAATGGGACGTCCTCGTGAGCCCCTTGAGCCAGCTGGAACCTCCCAAACCTTCAACCAATACATGCGCCCTCGGTTTGAAAAGCAAAGGAGCCAATCGTGAGTGTTGGCTACAAATAATTGCTCAATCCAGTCATCTTCCTTGGTTACGGTTGCTTGCTTGCCTCGGCCACCGCGTTTGATAGCCCGGTATTCAGACAAAGGTTGGCTCTTGATATAACCAGAGTGGGAGAGCGTCACAACCATGTCGGTTGGGGTTATCAAATCTTCCGTTGCTAGGTCCTGAGCGTTGTGCTCAATGAGGCTGCGTCTCGCGCCGAGTTTAGTTTGACCAAATTCTTCTTTAACAGCACTTAATTCATCACCGATGATGGACGAAACGCGCTCAGATTTGGCCAATATGTCGAGCAAATCGTCAATTTCGGCCATCACATCTTTGTATTCGTTGATGATTTTGTCTTGCTCGAGTCCCGTCAAACGTTGCAAACGCATTTGCAATATTTCTTGCGCCTGAGTCTCGCTGAGTCTGTATAGACCGTCAGCGCCCATGCCCCAATCTTTTTGTAACCCCTCAGGTCTGTAGTCTTGAGCGTTGATGCTTGCGCCGTCAGCGCGTGTACGAGTCAACATCTCACGCACCAAGCCACTGTCCCAGCTGCGGGTCATCAACTCTGCTTTGGCAACAGGAGGAGTCGGTGCGGCTCTAATAATAGAGATGAACTCATCAATATTGGCTAAAGCAACCGCCAGGCCTTCAAGCACATGCCCTCTATCGCGAGCTTTGCGAAGATTGAAGACGGTGCGTCTTGTCACGACTTCACGTCGGTGCTGGAGGAAAATATCAATCAGGTCTTTGAGGTTACAAAGTTTGGGTTGCCCGTCGAGGAGCGCCACCATATTCATACCAAAGGTGTCTTGAAGTTGCGTGAGTTTGTAAAGGTTATTGAGCACTACTTCAGGCACTTCACCTCGTTTGAGTTCAATTACAACTCGCATGCCAGATTTGTCTGATTCATCTTGAAGGTGGCTGATGCCTTCAATCTTCTTCTCATTGACAAGTTCTGCAATCCTCTCGAGCAAAGTCTTTTTGTTGACTTGGTAAGGGATCTCATCAACGATGATGGATTGGCGTTGCCCCTTGTCTATATCTTCAAAGTGGCATTTGGCGCGCATGATAATACGCCCGCGCCCGGTTCTGTAGCCTTCCTTTACCCCTTGGACGCCGTAGATGATGCCCGAAGTTGGAAAATCAGGCGCTGGAACAAACTCCATCAACTCGTCAATACTGGCGCCTGGGTTTTTGAGTAGATGAATACAGGCGTCTACAACCTCATTCAAATTATGGGGGGGGATGTTGGTCGCCATACCAACAGCAATGCCAGACGATCCGTTAACGAGTAGGTTTGGAATCTTGCTGGGTAAAACCAAAGGTTCTTTTTCGCTTCCGTCATAGTTAGGACCAAAATCAACTGTCTCCTTATCTATGTCGGCAAGCATCTCGTGGGCAATTTTTGCCAAGCGAATTTCCGTGTAACGCATGGCCGCGGCGTTATCTCCGTCAACGGAGCCAAAGTTGCCTTGGCCATCGACGAGCATATGCCTAAGAGAGAAGTCCTGGGCCATACGGACAATAGTGTCGTACACAGCACTATCCCCGTGAGGGTGGTACTTACCGATGACGTCTCCAACGATACGAGCAGATTTCTTGTAAGGTCTGTTCCAGTCATTGTTTAACTCGTGCATCGCAAACAAAACGCGACGGTGCACTGGTTTTAATCCGTCTCTAGCGTCTGGGAGTGCGCGACCAACAATCACGCTCATTGCGTAATCGAGATAACTACGGCGCATCTCCTCCTCGAGGCTGATGGGCAAAGTTTCTTTGGCAAACTGGGTCATTTGTAGGAGCCGTTCAGAATAGAGGTAAACCGACCATTTTAGGCCTCTTCAGGTGTTTTTCCGGTGTCTCGTTGGAGCAACACGCAAGAAATTATCCGATTTAGAGCGTTTTAGGGCCTTCTGTGAGTACTTAGGTGTGAATGGGCCTTCTAAAACTTGTCAAAAATAAAAGTTCACTAGCTAAGTTGGGACCGTTTTGGGTCCTGGGCGGGTTATTTTTTCTGGATATGGCACAATCTAGTCAGTTCGAGGTATTGAACATATCTCGCAGATTCGCAGTGGTACTGCTTTTTTTTGCCTCTAGGGAGATTTATGAGGAATTCGAAATTCTTGGCACTTTGTTTTGCCGCATCCGCTCTTGTTAGTACAGTTAGCGCACAAGAAATTAACAACTGGAGAAATTCAAACGGTGACGTTTGGAAAAACTCGGCTGGTGAATGCTGGCGCAATGCGTCTTGGACTCCCGCTACTGCGGCTCCTGGGTGTGACGCCGCTATTACTGCCGCTCCTAAAGCAGCCGCTGCAGCCCCTGCACCAGCTGCTGCACCTCAACCCGCAGCGGCATCAAAGGTTACATATGCTGCTGACGCGTTCTTTGACTTTGATAAATCTGTACTCAAAGCAGAAGGCAAAGCCAAGCTCGATGATTTAGTTGCAAAAATCAAGGCCATCAACCTTGAAGTTATCATTGCTGTTGGTCATACCGATTCAGTTGGTACAGACGCATACAACCAAAAGCTCTCTGTTCGCCGTGCCGACGCAGTTAAGGCTTATTTGGTAACAAAAGGTATTGAGAAGAACCGTGTCTATACTGAAGGCAAGGGCGAGACTCAACCCGTTGCTGACAACAAGACAACAGAAGGCCGTTCCAAGAACCGCCGTGTTGAGATTGAAGTTGTGGGTACACGTGCTAAATAATTGGATTTAAATCCCATACCTCTATGAGGTGTGTCTCTAACAAATCCCGCTATACGCGGGATTTGTTTTTTGGAACAACGAATTTATTAAGATTTCAATGAATAACTCTAGCAACGTAGATTCCGCAGAGATCGAAAAATTCTCTCAACTCGCTCACCGTTGGTGGGATAAAGACAGTGAATTTAAACCCCTCCACGCAATCAACCCGATCCGCTTGGAATGGATTAAATCGCACGCACCGGTGAGTGAGAAAACCGTATTAGATATCGGTTGCGGGGGAGGGATACTTAGTGAGTCCCTTGCTAGAAGTGGTGCCTACGTAACGGGTATTGACTTGTCTGTTAGAGCTTTGAAAATCGCTAGGTTACATGCACTGGAGGGAGGCGTTAAGAATTTGGAGTACGTTGAGAGTTCTGCCGAAGCCTTGGCTGCCCAACAGCCTGGCACCTTTGACATTGTGACTTGCATGGAGATGCTCGAGCACGTGCCCGATCCTGCACTCGTAGTTGAGGCGTGTGCAAGGCTTACTAAGCCAGGGGGATGGGTCTTCATGTCAACGATCAACAGAAATGTGCAATCCTTTTTAATGGCAATTGTTGGCGCTGAATATCTACTTAATATGTTGCCAAAGGGAACCCATGAATATGCCAAGTTTATTAGGCCCAGTGAACTACTCGGTTTTTGTAACTCAGCTGGCTTACAGGAGGTTGATTTAAAGGGGCTGCACTTCAACCCTTTGACACAGCGTTACTGGCTCAGTCAAAACACGCAAGTGAATTATTTTTTAGCGCTACAAAAGCGACCTGCCTGACGAGGCCAACATTAAAAAGGTGAACTATGCTCAGGCACATTAAAGCGGTATTGTTTGATTTAGACGGCACGCTGATCGATAGCGCGCCAGATTTGGCAGCGGCAGCGGATCGTTTGAGGTTGGACCGGGGGTTGCCTGAGCTAGGACTTACGTTGTACAGGCCCCACACAGGAACGGGTGCCAGGGGGATGCTGAAAACGGCGTTTCAAATTGAGCCTGAGCACCCTGATTTCATTGACTTGCGCGAGGAGTTTTTTCAAAACTACGAACGCAATTTAGTAGTCCACACCAAGCCCTTTGAGGGAGTCCAAGAGCTCCTTGAGGGGTTGAAACAAAGCTCTCTGGAGTGGGGTATCGTAACAAATAAGAGTGCTCGGTTTACGGACCCGATTGTTCAACAAATACCACTTCTCTCACAGGCAAAGACTGTTATTTCAGGCGACACCACTGCGCACGCAAAACCCCATCCAGCCCCTATTTTGGAGGCTATGAGGAGGATGAACTTAAGTCCCGCAGAATGTGTTTATATTGGGGATGATGAGCGAGATATTGTTGCTGGAAAAGCCGCGGGTGTGAAAACTGTGGCGGCTGGATACGGATACCTCGGAGACGCTGGCGATATAGGTAAGTGGGGCGCTGATTTAAATATATATTCACCCTTAGAGCTACTCAAGTGGTTGCCAAAGACTTAAAATACAAGTTCAGGGGCTGCATTGGTTTCGACATGGGTTCGGACGCGCTTCAGGGCATGTCGAGGTTCTGTTACCTCGTAAAACAGCAGAAAAAAACTAACTGCAAACGACGAACGTTTCGCACTCGCCGCTTAATCCGGTGAGCCTTACAACAGCAGGCCGATAGGCTGGGCAAGGGGGTCGCAAGACTTCCAGGCTGTAAGGGAATCTTTATCGGCTGGTTCGACGACGGGTACCTTGTTGTTGAACGAGAAAATAGGGTACTGGTCTGGGATGTAGCGTGCTGCTGCGCGACATTTTGGATGAGAAACAAATCAGACGGCTACACATGTAGAACTGGGTGAAAAAGGCTTGTGGACGGGGGTTCAAATCCCCCCAGCTCCACCAATACAGAAAAAACCAACCCTTCGGGGTTGGCTTTTTTTTGCCTACTACCGCGTGTTTGCGCGGGTTCCTGCGGGTTCTTGCGGACTACGGAGAGAGCCATTTCTGCCAGTAACCGGCACGGTTTACTCTCCGTTTGCACATTCTCTCTCCGACCCTCCCCACCAAGCGCAGGCCGAAGTCCGGAAGGCACGCCTGTCACCCCTATATAAATCAACGACTTACGCGCGGACGAATCAAGCGGTTTTTTTGCAGTATTGGCAGGCTGAGGAGAATGTTTGCTTAAACCCAAGCGGTCATCGGAGCCTTTTCATTGCCCAACTAGTGTGGAAGGACTTACCATAGCTGCCGGTGCTGCCTAAAATGCAATATACAAGTTCATCCCGAATGGATCCATCAACTCCATTCCAGCATCAATTCAAACCGATTCCAGAGCACTATCTATCGTAGTAAACATGATCAGATAAACCTAACCACTTCTTTCTCGAAAATGAATTTCATTCGCTAGGAGTGGAGAGCGTCATTGACAACAATGTGTTTTACCCTAAGACAAGCAATCTTTATATGGAGCACAAATGAAAAAAGCTGTTCTGTTCGTCCACGGCTTAGCCGGCGGAATGGACACTTGGGGAGCATTCAAAAGTTTGATTGAGGGTGAGGACGAACTCGATTACGACCCCTTCTTTTATGTATATCCCAGTGCGCTACTAAGAATTTTTCCGTTATTTCAAAGTAAATATGGGGATATCCGAGCGCTTAGTAACGGTCTTAAGACCTACATTGACTACACCCTTGATGAGTATGACGAAATAGTTTTGGTTGCACACAGTCTGGGCGGGTTGATTGTTAGGCAATACCTCTTAGATCAAAAAATAGCCTCAAAAAAAACCAAAACGAAAAAAGTAATTTTTTATGCTGTTCCTCAGGAGGGGACTGAACTTGCCAAGGTCGCGTCACTTATTTCTTTTGGGCACCGGCACCTTAAACAGCTCTGCAACAACTCCCAATTTCTTGATGCGCTCAATGATTTGTGGGCCACTACTAAGATTGAAAATGATTACGAATTTAAAATTATCTTGGCGACAGAGGATAAAGTCGTATCTCCTCAAAGTGCAAAAAGCAATTTCAGACACCTAAACCCGCAGAATGTAAATGGGAAGGATCATCGAACAATTGTTAAGCCAATTGATAAAAATGATCTAAGTTTTATTATATTGAAGGTGTTTTTATGCCAAGAGGTCAGAATCTCCAGAGATAGACCAAGAGGTGCTATTCGCTTTGAGGAATGGCTAGAAATTGATGATGTTAGACCCTTCTTTCCTGATGAGAAAAGGGCAAAAGTACTTTCCACCTTAGAGAATGCTTTGCTTCTGCCTCGAAATTCCATTCGACTTGTCGGGCTGTCTGGACTAGGTAAGACAAGGGTGGCGATTGAAGCCCTAAAGCGATTACCTCAAGAGAAAATAGAATCTCTGGTGTATTGCGATGTTTCAAGTGAACCTAGTGATCTTGTTCTACATGTTCATCAGTGGATCAATAACGGCTATTCCGGAATTCTCGTGGCTGATAATTGCTCATTAGAGTTGCATGACAAACTAAATAGGGTTGTATCAAGGCCTGGAAGCAAATTGTCATTGCTAACGCTCGACTCCGACCTGGGACGAATCGGCGACGGCCTTCATATCGAACTTGGCCGACTCGAAAATCCAATGATTAAGGCGATGTTGACGCATTATTTTGGTAATGCACTTCCTGACATTGATCGAATCGTTGAATTCGCGCAAGGGTTTCCTCAGATGGCTATTCTTATAGCTAATGCAAGGATCAACGAAGAGCCTGATCTCGGGAAACTCACCGATGACCTAATTACGCGAAAATTGCTTTGGGGTGCATCAAATGAAATAAATTCAATCGACGAAAAGGTGCTGATCGGCTGTGCTCTATTCGATAGATTTGGACTGGAAAGCGGAGCCTCGGAGGAGTTTCAATATATTGCGGAACAGATAGTCAATATTAGCGAGGCCGACTTCTATTCCTGCGTCAAGAGGTATGCGGCGCGAGGGCTGATAGATCAGCGAGGGCGATATGCTCAGCTTGTTCCCAAGCCGCTTGCGATCAGATTGGCTGCGCAGTGGTGGAATACCCATCAGAGAAAGGCGCAAGAGGCTCTAATTAGCGGTATGCCTGAATCAATGGTGACTAGCTTCTGTGACCAAGTTGAGAAATTAGACTTTCTTCCAGAAGTAAAACAATTTACGGCTGGCTTGTGTGGGCAACTGGGCCCTTTTGGCGAAGCGGAAGTGATCCTTTCTGATCGGGGTTCAAGGCTCTTCCGCGCTTTTGTAAATGTGAACCCCGACGCCACATCGTCCGCCCTATATCGCGTTGTAAGCGCACTGGGCCGTGATCAGCTTCTCGCAATTGAAGATAGAGTCCGAAGAAACCTAGTTTGGGCGCTGGAAAAGCTTTGTTTCCATTCACACCTATTTTCGGAGTCCGGATGGATATTGCTAATGTTGGCTGTCAATGAGAATGAGACGTGGAGCAACAATGCGACAGGGATGTTTTCGCAGCTGTTTCGCATACAACTGTCAGGTACCGGAGCCGATCCTAAAGTCAGGCTCGAGCTTATACAAAGGGCCTTAAAGCTCAATGATGATAGAGCGGATCAAGTAATAATTTCCGCCCTAGAGCAAGCCATAAGCGTTTACGGAGGAAGCAGGACTATTGGTGCGGAATACCAAGGTACTAAGCCGCCACTTGAAGAATGGCATCCGAAGCTATGGCAGGAGATATTTGATTACTGGGAAAACGTATTTTCGATTTTGTTGGAAATGCTACACAGAGGCCCGATCCAAAAAGAGAAGGTCAAGCAAGTGATTGGCCATTCGATTCGAGGGTTTGTCGGTCATGGGCGTTTGGAAATGCTTGACAAAACCCTTAGGCAAGTCGTCGCTATAGAAGGACGATTTTGGCCATCGGCATTGGAGAGTTTAAAACTTGCACTTGAATACGATGCGGACGCGATGAATTCAAATGTGATCGAAACTCTAAATGGTTGGTTGGATTTGTTAAAACCTGATGAATCGAATCTGGAGGAGCGACTTAAAATTCTTGTAATTGCCCCCCCGTGGGAGCATCGACGAGATGCGGAGGGAGGAGACGTTGACATCGCTGCAAAAAATGCTGACGCCTTAGCTGTTGAGCTTGCCGAAAATATTGAACAACTTATCAAGTTCATCCCGCTGCTGTTGACGGGAGAACAGCGCCAAACGTATGTTTTTGGGCGACGACTGGCGATGCAGTCAGAAGGGGTTGACTCTTTCTTTAATCAGGTAATTACTGAATTAGAGCGCATTGCACAACCCAACCAGAGCTTCGTGAGGGGGTTGTTAAGCGGAATTTATCGACGATCTTCAGTTGAGTGGGATCGTTTGCTAAGTAAATTCTCTTCGCGAAAGGATTTGATTAGATTCTTTCCGGACATGCTTTGCACTGGATTTTTTCAAGACCATCACTTATCGACACTATTAGCTCATATTAAAAAAGGTGATTTGAAGCCTGCTTCACCCCGCATCTTGGCCTACGGTGGTGCAACTGTTCACCTAAGTAGCGGAGAGATATCTTCTTTTTGTTTAGATTTGGCACGTTTCGAAGATGAAGGCGCATGGTCAGCGCTTGATATTCTATTTATGCACTGCTTTTCTGACCCCCTCAAGTTTGAAGAGTGTAAACCTGCACTTAAGATTTTGGTAACTGGCGTTTCATTGGGAGAAAAGAGTGGCCACAGTCATTCTGACTTGTATCACTGGACAGAGACTGTAAATAAATTGCTGACTACCGAAGGATTTACTTTTTGTGAAGATATCTGTCGGAAACTAATTGCTTCAACTAGCGATGGATTCAATCACGTCGACATATGGCAATCGATAAAGCCACTACTGCTCGATATTATGAAAGTTCACGGTTCAAAACTTTGGCCTCTTTTTGGTCTGGCTATTGTTAGTTCCGATCATCAAAAACGATATTGGCTACATCAACTTCTAGATCGAGAGAATAGCCCTGCGATTCAAGTGCAGAGCGTGCTTACTGTGCTGCCAAAGGATGCAATCATTTCTTGGTGCCGCGAAAATCAGACCGTTGGCCCTCACTTTGTTGCTTGCTGTATCAATGTTTTTGAGACGGTTGATGGCTTAACAAAACCGACAGAGTTGTTTATAGCGCTTCTTGAAGAATTCGGTGACGACGCTCGTATCGGTAGCGCGCTTTCTGCAAATCTCTCTACAAGAGGGTGGTCTGGCTCACTCGTGCCTTATCTGCAATCGGACCGGAAAGCGCTTGAACCGTTGTTACGGCACTCAAGCAGTGGAGTACATACTTGGGTAATCAAACACATCTCAAACATCGACGTGCAGATTGAGCATGAATCTGTTCGAGATGCCGAGCAGGACCTAGGCATATAGGTTTTTTACACTGTTTCGCTGCCACACATTGAAAATCATCTAGCGTCCAATTTGCTGCAGCGAATCTCCGCGGGTACAAGCTGCCGATCTCTTGGCTCGCGGCAAAGGCAGGACCATCTTGGAGTTGAATTTCTTCCCCCTGCACAATTCAGCGACAGATCCTGGCCGTCCGCAGTCGAAGATGTTGAAAGCATTAACGCAATTTTAGGCACTTGAGGCCATTTTTTATCACTTTACGCTTGAAGCATTCCTAGCCTTACCATACTCTTTTTCGCTGCTCTGCATATTCCGATAGGACTTGGACACTCATTCCAGCAACACCTGGACAGTGATTCCAGGAGCACTTGGACACCCATTCCACCAACACTTGGACACTCATTCCAGTAACACCTGGACACTGATTCCAGCGGCACTTGGAC
>CAJAYT010000110.1 GCA_903949285.1 uncultured Burkholderiales bacterium | reverse complement strand
CTGAACGGACCCAACTGGGGGATGCACTAATCCTAGTGCGCAGTTTAAAAGCAACATCATGCCAAACTGCACTGGACCCACGCCCATTTGTATGGCCAGCGGTAAAAAGAGCGGCGTCGTGATCAAAATATGCGCTGCCATGTCTAGGAATATACCCAAAAATATTTGAATAATATTGATGTAAAGGAGCATTAACCAAGGCGTGTGCGTGGCGGTCAGCAGTGCCTGCTCGATCACGTCTGGGATCTCAAGGAAAGCCATCTGATATCGGAGCATGTTGGATACGCCGATCAGTAGCAAGATAACACCTGTTGTCTTGGAGGCTTTGGCCAGGGACTTGAGTAGTTTCTCAACGCTCATCGTGCGGTAGATCACCAGCGTTAGAAAGAGCGAGTAGGCTACAGCAATGGCTGCGGCCTCTGTGGCGGTTGCGACCCCTTTTAAGATGCAGATCAAAATAATTGCGATTACACCAAGTCCCGGTAGAGATGCGACAAAGGCTTTTAAAACGCTTGCCCAACCAGGAAAGCGCTCAACCCCTGTGCTACCGTCATCGCGTTTGGGGTAACCATACTTAACGGCTTGCCAGTAAGCAGTAATGAGCATACAGACCATGATCCAAAAAACGGGGATCAACCCTGCAAACATCAAGTCCCCAATGGAGACGCCCCGGATGACTTGACCGTCAATGGCCCCGTTTGCGGCCTGAGCCGCAAAGGCGTAGATGATCATGTTGTGGGAGGTCGGCATCAGCGCGCCAGACAAGGAGGCGTGGGTTGTGACGTTTACGGCGTAGGCTGCGCTGTAGCCCTCGCGTTTCATGATCGGGATCATGACTCCGCCCATTGCGGACGTGTCAGCAACGGGGGAGCCTGAGACACCGCCAAATAAAGTGGATGCCACCACGTTAGCAAGTCCAAGACCTCCTCTCCAGTGACCAACCAAGCTTCTGGCAAAGTTAACGATCTTGTCTGCAATTCCGCCGTGCAGCATCAGCTCGCCGGAGAATATAAAGAAGGGGATGGCAAGGAATGAGAAAACATTCATCCCCGACGTCATCATTTGTATGGCAGTCTCAAAGGGCAACTCTTCGACATAAAAGGTTGCCAAACAGCTCAGGCCAATTGCAAAGGCAACGGGAACACCAAGGACCAAGAAAACCAAAAACGCGACACACAGTACGGTTAATGCCATGAGGGGATAACCTTCTCGGATTTAAAGAGTGCAACGATATGTTCGGTGCTAAAAAGAGTGATCAGGACCCCGGCTGAGACGACGGGGAGATAGCGGTAAGCCTCGGACAGGCCAAGAGTGGGAATGGTGCTCGCGTAAGTCGAAAGCCCCATTTGATATCCCCCGGCAAGCAAAGACAGTGCAAAGACAATAGAGAGGAGATGAACGACGGCGGAGCACCAAAACTGCGCTTTATGGGGCAGCACTCGCACGATCGAGTCCAGTCCAATGTGCCCCGCATCTCTCACCCCTGCAGCAGCCCCAAACATGGCCACACTGATCACCAAGAGGAGCGCAACTTGCTCGACGTAGGGAGGTGCGTTGTTGAATACATAACGCATGATGACGCCGTAGATGACAACGCTTAGGAGCCCAATCAAGCAAGTACAGGCAACATACATCGCAAACCTGGAGAGTTTGCTGTTAAGAGCCTTTAGAAAATACATGACATCCTTTGAAGATTAGCGTTTGAATTTGTACAGCTTGTGCTCAAAAATGGTTGAACCCACTTGTGTGTGAAGCGGTTGATTAAGCCTTAAGCTGAAAACCCTTGACTATCAGATCATAAAGAAAGCAAGCGAATGAACCGGATTAGCATAGACATTACGACTGAACTTTACGCATGAAATTTACGTCAGAACTTTACTTAAGAACTTGTTAAAGCCAACGGGCTTTAACAAGATTCATTTCAAGTTACTTTGCATTCACGATTTCTTGCACGAGCGCTTTCAGCTCAGGTGTGTTTGCGAATTGATCCCAAACTGGTTTTTCAGCAGCAACAAAACCCTTGCGGTCAATCTCTGAGGCTGGAACTATTTTTGCGCCGCCCTTGATCACCGCGTCCTTAGAGGCTTTTTCCTTGGCTTCCCAAAGTTTCACGTAGTAAGGAACAGAGGCTTTTGCAGCTGCTCTGATGGAGGATTGTTCTTGCGGTGTGAGAGTGTCCCAAATCTTCTTTGAGAACACGAGAACCTCAGGGGTCATGACATGCATGGTCTCTGAGTAGTAGGGGGCTGATTCAAAATGCTTGGCCTCATCGTAGGAGGGGTAATTGTTCTCGGCTGCGTCAAGAAGACCAGTCTTTAGACCTGTATAGACTTCAGCAAACGGCATAGGTGTTGGTGAGGCACCCATGGCACTGACCAAACCGACCATCAAGTCGGAGGGGATAACACGAATTTTCAGACCTTTCGTGTCTGCAATGGATTTAATGGGCTTTTTTGCATAAAGTGAACGAGCCCCGCTCTCATAAAGAGCCAATCCAACGAATCCCGCTTTCTCAAAGCCAGCAAGTACTTTTTCGCCTTGGGCCCCGTACATTGTGGACCTGAGGTGGTTGATGTCTCTGAAGAGGAAGGGCAGGGACGGAATCGCTGACTCGGGCACGATGCCGTTAAATGCAGCAGAGCTCACTCGAACCATATCGAGTGCACCAATTTTGACTTGTTCGATCGTATCTTTCTCTGAGCCAAGGGAGCTGTCGCCAAACACCTTGATGTTGTCTTTGCCGCCAGTAGCTGTCGAGAGCTCCTCACCCATGTGGGTTACTGCCATATTGGTAGGAAAGTCTTTAGAGTGCACATCAGCACATCTAAAGGTTCTTGCCATCAGATTCTGGCTGGACAAAGACATTAAACCCACCAAAATAAGTGCGGGTAGTTGAGCGGTTTTAAATTTCAATGGAGTCTCCTTGGGGATTTCAAAACAGTCAGGTTTTTAAGATGAGCCAAAAGGGTTGAAATCATCAACCCCCCATTCCATTCCATTCCTAACTCGATGAGATATTTTAGATTTTGAAACACCCAGTTACCCAAACTTTCTAAAATCTCTCCCCGGATAAACCCTTGATTACTCCCTTGATTATTAAGCTTAGATTGCGTCTTTACTTGGCTTAAGTTTTATCAATAAATCCGTGAGGCCCCATCACCACGTAGGCTCCCCCTTGTTTTTGAACGACAGGATCCGTTAAATCTGGTGTTGTTGTTCTAGCAAAGACCGCCTCTTTAAAAACATCCGAAGTGTCCTCGGGGTGGTAACCCACATGTTTGGCTCTTGAATTGTCCCACCACGTCACACTGTTGTTGGAGGCTCCGAAAATAATAGAGTGACCAAGCACGGGGGTACTTAAACAAGCCGTAATGAGTCTATGCAAGTCATCGTAGCTCAGCCAAGTGGCTAGCATTCTGCGGTCTTTGGGCTCTGGGAAAGAGGATCCAATTCGGATGCAAGCGGTCTCGATTCCGTAGCGGTCAAAATAAAACCGAGAAAGATCCTCGCCAAAAGCCTTGCTCACACCGTACAAGCCGTCTGGGCGGGGTGGGTGATCTGCGGTGAGGGTCTCTCCCTGAGAGTAAAAGCCAGTGACGTGATTGGAGCTTGCAAAAATAATCCTCTTCACGCCGTGCATCCTGGCTGACTCGTAAAGGTTGTAAACCCCAAGTAAGTTGGCTTGCAAAATTGGACCAAAAGGTCCTTCAACTGAGATGCCTCCCATGTGCACAACAGCGTCAACGTCTTTCAAAGCGGCAAAAACGGCGCTGGAGTCAGCCAAATCGGCAAGCATCACTTCCTCGCCGTCCTTGGCTGGTTCAACGGGTGCAATATCTGAGAGGCGCAAAACACTGCAGTTGGCTTTAAGCCGAGTCCTGAGCGCTTTGCCTAAACCCCCAGCGGCGCCGGTCAGCAAAATTCGGTTGTGAGTGCGTGTGTTCATAATTTGGAAGTATTAGGATTAAAAGGTATGTGTTGATTGGCAATAAATTGGGGGGAGCGGCAGTTTTTTGGAGTTGTCCTAAATGGACTATTCATTTAAGCATGGGGTTGGAGCCCGATGTGGAGCCCAATGGCAAAGAAATCTGAAGATGATGAGGCACTGTTCGTAAAATTTAGCGATAATGTTAGCAGACAGAGGTCACGCCTTAAACGATACGGCCCTGATACTAAGAGTTTTTCAATCTGAATTTCGGAGACAAGAAATGTTTAAACTAGGTAAACGTGCTTTTAACCAGCATTTAGTGAAGTCCGCGCTCGCATTAGCAGCTTTTTCTGCAATTGGCGCACTCGCAGATGAAAACTTCAAAATCGGTCTTATTTTGCCAATGACGGGTCAAGCAGCATCGACGGGTAAACAAGTCGAAGCCGGTGTGAGACTCTATATGGCGCAAAATGCGGGCAAGATTGCGGGACGAACTGTTGAACTGATCGTCAAAGACGATACGGGTTTACCCGATGTCACCAAGCGTATTGCACAAGAGATGGTTGTGAACGATAAAGTGGACGTGCTTGCAGGTTTTGGATTAACACCACTAGCCCTTGCAACAGCTCCCATTGCAACTCAGTCTAAAACACCTTTGGTCGTGATGGCTGCTGCAACCTCCAGCATTACCCTTGCATCGCCCTACATCATCCGTACCAGTTTTGCGCTCCCACAAGCAGCGGTGACGATGGGAGACTGGGCAGCTAAGAACGGAATCAAAAAAGCGGTGACGCTCGTCTCTGATTACGGTCCAGGCATTGACGCAGAAAAATTCTTCAGAGAGCGTCTGCAACTAAACGGCGGCCAAATTTTGGAAGCCATGCGTGTTCCCCTTCGTAACGCAGACTTTGCTCCTTTCTTGCAAAAAGTGCGTGATTTAAAGCCTGAGGCGCTTTTTGTATTTGTCCCATCAGGACAAGGTACTCAGGTGATGAAGCAGTTTGCTGAGCGTGGGCTTGATAAGACCGGGATCCGCTTGATCGGTACTGGAGACGTAACCGACGACGATTTGCTCAACAGCATTGGCGATGTATCACTTGGAATGGTGACAACCCACCATTATTCAGTTACACACAAATCAGCTGTCAATCAAAAGTTTGTTGAAGCCTTTGAGAAAGCAAACAACAAGATGCGTCCAAACTTCATGGCTGTAGCCGGCTACGACGGTACAAGAGTCATTTACGAGGCCTTAAAGGCCACCAAAGGCAAGGCTGGAGGCGACGCGCTATTGGCAGCTATGAAGGGACAGATTTTTGAGAGCCCAAGAGGCCCAATGTTCATTGATGCTCAAACCCGTGACGTTGTGCACAACATGTACATCCGAAAAGTTGAGAAAATCAACGGCGAGTACTACAACACTGAATTTGAGACGATCAAGGACGTTAAAGATCCAGGTAAAACGCAGTAACAGTGAACCCTTAGCTTTAAGTTCGGGGTGGATGGAGATTGATCCAAATCGACATCATCCTGAGCGCCGTCAGGAGGTTAAAGTTCCTTATTTGGAACTTTAACTTTTTGCTCATTTAAAGCTGTAATCTTATGTAATGACAACCTGCGTTGATTAAAGTTTTAGTGATTAAAATTTCAATAATTAACTTATCCTTAATGACCGTCCTTCATTGACTTGTGCTCATTAATCCTCGCTACTCGAATTTTGGTTCTTAAACTCTAAGCGCATCCATTCCCATGTTGACTATTCTCTTTGACGGTGTTGCTTACGGCATGCTACTTTTTGTGTTGGCTGTCGGTTTAGCTGTAACCCTTGGGCTGATGAACTTCATCAACCTTGCTCACGGCGCTTTTGCGATGCTGGGTGGGTACTGCACGGTGCTTTTAATGCAGCACTTTGACGTCCCTTTTTTGCTTTGCCTACCCATTGCATTTATTGTGAGCGCAGCTGTAGGTGCTCTTCTTGAGCGAACTCTATATCGCCCCCTTTACCGAAGACCCCATTTGGATCAGGTTTTATTCTCCATTGGTCTGGCGTTCATGTCTGTTGCAGGGGCTGATTATTTAATGGGGTCGGGTCAGCAAAACATCCAACTGCCCCTGTGGCTTAAAGGGCGCACAGAAATCGGGGAAGATCCCTGGACTTTGGGCATGGGGCATTACAGGCTTTTGATTATTCTTATTTGTGCACTGTTGACAGTTGTGCTCCAAAGCACGCTGACCAAAACAAGGTTTGGAAGTCAACTCAGAGCCTCCGTTGATGATCCTGTTGTGGCCTCTGGGCTTGGAATTAACGTTAACAAAGTATTTTTACTCACCTTTGCCGTTGGCTCTGGTTTGGCGGGGCTTGGGGGTGCGTTAGGTGCGGAGGTTCTCTCCATTGATCCTATCTTCCCGTTGAAATACATGATCTATTTCTTGATTGTTGTCTCCGTTGGGGGGACCTCCTCTATTACGGGTCCGCTTTTGGCAGCGTTGCTGCTCGGCATCGCCGATGTTGCTGGTAAGTACTACGTTCCCAAATTGGGCGGCTTTATTGTGTATTCACTCATGATTGTGATTTTGTTGTGGCGTCCCCAAGGACTTTTCTCAAGAGGGGGTAAATCGTGAATACTTCTTCAAACTCATCGTCACAAGATTTGGACGCTATGCGTCGCACCCTTGGTAGTACCTCAAAACTAAAGCTGACCGAGGTCATCTTTTGGATCCTTGCATTTCTTGCACCCTTGGCGCTTCCCAGCCATGACATGATGATCAGTGAGATAGCAATCACAGCGCTTTTTGCACTCTCATTGGACCTGGTGCTGGGCTACAGCGGCATCGTTTCCCTTGGTCACGCTGCTTTTTTTGGACTAGGTGTTTACAGCGCTGCTTTGTTTGCGAAATTCTTTATCGCAGACCCCCTCGTAGGCCTTTTGGTTTGCGCAGTCTTAGCAGGAGCGCTGGGATGGATCTGTAGTTTCACTATTTTGAGAGGCAGTGATCTAACCAGGCTTATGGTGACACTTGGTGTGGCACTCATACTGCTAGAGATTGCCAACCAAATGGATTGGCTCACAGGTGGGTCTGATGGTTTGCAGGGGGTACTGATTGGTCCGGTTTTAGGGCAGTTTGAATTTGATTTAGCTGGACGAACAGCCGCTTGGTACGCCATCAGTGTGGCGTTGGTGTTGTTCCTCTTTGTGCGCATGCTGATCAACTCACCCTGGGGTTATACGCTCAGAGTTATCAGAGACAACAGGCTAAGAGCGATGGCGATTGGAGTACCTGTTTCCCGAGTGCTGATCAGTGTTTACACCCTTGCAGCGAGTATTGCCGGAGTTGCAGGAGGAGTGCTTGCTCAAACGACGGGCTTTGCTTCTTTGGATGTATTTGCCTTTGACCGCTCAGCCGATCTGATGCTCATGCTTGTGATTGGCGGGGTAGGGTGGCTTTACGGCGGTATTGCTGGAGCGATTATTTTCAAAATCTTGCAAAGCGAGCTCTCTGCCGTCACTCCTCAGTACTGGATGTTTTGGATCGGTCTTTTGCTGATCATCCTGGTGCACGTGGGGCGGGACAGAATCAAAGGTTGGTTTATGCCGAGCAGCCTTTGGGGCGGATTGAGCAAAGCGAATGCAGCTCAGTCAACACAAAGTGATTCAAAGGGGGGCGGACAATGAGCACATCTAGCTCTCAAACTGCATCTACTGCAACTAATGCAACGAATGCAACGAATGCAACGAATGCAACGAATGCAACTACTGCAGCAGCTCATCAACCAGATACTGTTCTGTCTGCCATTGGGTTGGTCAAAACATTTGGCGGAATCAAGGCCACTCAAAATGTTCATCTGAACATCCAGCAAGGCGCGCGTCACGCGCTGATCGGACCCAACGGTGCAGGCAAGACAACTTTAATTAATTTACTCACCGGCGTGCTCAAACCAACCAGTGGTTGCATTGAGCTCTTGGGCGAGGATATATCTGACATGAGTCCCCATCTTCGCGTCAGGCGTGGGTTGGTGAGGACTTTCCAAATCAATCAGCTCTTTGATAGTTTGACACCGCTTGAAACCCTAAGTCTTGTTGTCTCCCAGCACATGGGAGAGGGCAATGTTTGGTATAGACCCATGGGTAGGGTAGGTTCCCACAAAGCAGATGTGCTCAGTAGGGTGCAAGAACTTTTGAATCAGTTCAGACTGATGGAGGTGATGGACGTTAAAACCTCCCTTATGTCCTACGGTAAACGAAGGCTCCTAGAGATGGCGATTGCTCTTGCTTGCAACCCCAAAGTTTTGTTGCTCGATGAGCCAGTCGCGGGTGTGCCAACCGGCGAGCGTGATGAGCTCCTTGCAACGGTTGCTGCATTGCCAGCGGATGTTTCTATTTTGTTGATCGAACATGATATGGATTTGGTTTTTAACTTCGCAAACAGGATGACTGTTCTCGTTAACGGGGCGGTCCTAACAGAGGGAACGCCTGAAGAAATCGCCAATGACCCTCAGGTTAAGGCGGTGTACTTGGGTCACACTCTCATTGAGGGGCATACTCATGCATGACTCTCATAACCACCAGGCAACGAGCTCGAACGACTTACTGAGGGTTGAGGGTTTGAGCGCGGGTTACGGTGAAGCGGTCGTGTTGAACAACGTGAGCTTCTCGATCGCACCCGGTCAAACTTTGGCACTCTTAGGTCGTAACGGTGTTGGTAAAACAACCCTCATCAACACCCTTGCAGGCGCAACGCGTCTGCACGCGGGTAAGGTTTTCTTGGACGGCGTAGCTATCCAACACCTTCCCTCCTTCAAGCGCGTGAGCACGCTTGCCCGAGGCGGTATTGGTTGGGTGCCTCAGGAGAGGAATATTTTTAAGTCCCTTACAGTTCATGAGAACTTGACCGCTGTTTACAGAGCGGTTGAAGGCACTAAAGCCTGGTCTCCTGAGCGGGTCTACGAATTCTTTCCCAGACTCCTTGAGAGAAAAAGTAATCTGGGCTCTCAGCTCTCTGGGGGCGAGCAACAAATGCTTGCTATGGCGCGCGCATTGGTGGTTAATCCGCGCCTGCTTTTGTTGGATGAGCCCCTAGAGGGGTTAGCTCCTATCATTGTGGAAGAACTTCTCAAAGCGATTCGTTGGATCACCAGAGAGGAGGGGCTGTCCGCGATTATTGTTGAGCAGCATCCACAAATGATTCTGGCCATCTCAGATGAGGCAATCGTGCTTGAAAAGGGAACGATTGTTCACCGTGAGAGTGCAGCAACTCTTAGTAAGAACCAAGTCACACTCGATAAGTATCTGGGTGTGACGCGTTAATAGTTCTGCGTCAAGTAACTGTAGTAGGCTCGATGCCTAGAGAGTGAAATTACGAGATCAATTTTTTTGCCTAAATCCATTGATGAGGTATGCAGGGTAGAGTGATGGGTATATGAGTCCTAATGAATTCAAAGTATTGACGCAGAATATCTATTTAATAGGAAATTGAAGATCCCTTCAAACACAATAACATCCACAAACATGAACTTGCTTAAATACTTCAGAGTAAAAATCTGCACTACGAATTCGTTGATGCCGACTGTGCGTCAACTGATCGCAGTTACTTTTATGTCAGGCGCGTGCAGTCTAGCCCTGTGCGCGGGCCCTGCGTTTGACAGCGCTGCCTTCACAAAGCAACCTTTTAAGATTGTGGTTCCCTTCGGCGCAGGCGGCGTTGCGGATTTGACGGCTCGTGTTGTAGCGCAGGCTTTGTCCGAGCGACTGGGGCAAGCGGTGGTGATAGACAACAAGCCTGGAGCGGGGGGCATTGTTGCTGCGGACTTGGTGGCCAAATCAGAGCCCGATGGGCATACACTTTTTTTGATGTCCAACGGCACAGCTGTCAGTGCTGGGCTCTTTAAGAGCTTGCCGTACGACACGCTCAAAGACTTTACGCCTATATCCCTACTTGCAACTTTTGATATGGCGATTGTGACAGCGGATAACTCGAGGTTCAAATCCCTGAATGAATTGATCAGCTTCGCAAAGTCCCATCCCGGTCAGTTAAATATCGGTAGCGTTAATATCGGAAGTACCCAAAACTTGGCTGCTGAGCTCTTTAAAAGTACTGCGGGTATAGAAGCTCAGGTGGTGCCCTTTAACGGTACCCCTGCCGTGATCACTGCTCTCAGAGGCGGTCAAATAGATGCGGCAGTTGAGATTTTGGCGCCTGTGATCTCCCAAATCAATTCGCATTCATTAAAAGCTTTGGCGATCACGAGTGAGAAAAGATCTGCAGCCTTGCCCGATGTGCCCACCGCAGTGGAGCTCCATGTCAAGGGAATGATTGCGACATCTTGGAACGGACTCTCTGCTCCCGCGAAAACGCCGCCCGAGGCAATTGAGCGACTCAACAAAGAGATCGTAGAGGTGCTGAAAAATCCAGCCGTTCGCCAAAAACTGCTTAACATTAATGTTGAGCCCAAACCCACGACCCCTGTCCAGGCCCAAGAGTGGCTTAAAGCGGAGATCAAGACCTGGGCACAGGTGATTGATAAAGCCGGTATAGAAAAGCAGTGAAGTGAAGCAGGCAAGTGAAGCAGTGTAGGAAATTAATGCGGAGCAGTATAAAAAGATAGCTGAGAATGCAGTTTATCAAGACGCTTCAATTTTCTCAATTGCAATTCGCTTGAGCAGATCAATCGTCAGGCGCTGAATATGGGTGCTGGGTCTTTTTGAGCTAGTCGCTAAAGCGACTTGAATGCTGAGATCTGGATTCCTAATCCTTCTTGTCTTATAGGCCGATGGGCGAATGGAGCTACTTACTGCGTGGCGGGTCAAGACGGCGTTACCTGCGCCGTCTGCGACCAAGTCAAGTATGGCCGGGACGCCGTCAATCTCAAGTGTGATGTTGGGTGTGAGTCCTAGGGTTAAGCAGGCCGCCTCCACATGCATTCTGATGGCGTTCGGGCGGCTTGGGATCACTAGTGGTTGGCGCGCTATCTCAGTCATATCCACATACAAGTCTTGAGGCTCCTCTAGCAAACCAGAGGGTCTGCGGCTTACATACACGAGCTCCTCGTGGATCAAGTGTTCTGTGTGCAGGCCCGTTGAAGCCGATCCGTTGTACAGGAGTGCGATATCAAGTCTTGCATTCAAGAGCTCCTCATGCATCGCAGTAGATAGGCCCTCACGAATGGTGAGTTGTGCGTCTGGCATTTCTTGTCTAAAGGCTCTGGTGAGCGGGACAGTTAAGGCTCTGGCCAAACTCGGTGGCAGTCCAAGGGCTACTCGACCTGTGAGTCCTCCCCTCAGGTGCAGCAACTCCTCCCGCGCTCTCTCGAGTTGATGGAGTATCCCCCTTGCGTGTCCAAGAAGCAGTTTGCCTGCATCAGTTGGAACGGCCCCTCGACCGTTTCGAATCAAAAGGTTCTGCCTGAGATGGACCTCCAGCAGTCTGATTTGCCGGCTTAAAGCGGGCTGGGCGATGCCCAACGCATCTGAGGCCTTGGTGAAGCTCTCCAGCTCGGCTACAGTGATGAAGTATTGAAGCTGTTTGAGATCCATTTTGTTAATTTTGCAGTTCTTAAGTATTAAATATTTAGCTTATTCGTCTGTTTTTAGAGAAGTATTTGATATAAGCAGTCTTTAGATATGCTTAAATTATATATCTGATAGATCGTCACAGTAGTAGGATATCGGGGTGAAATGAGGAATACTACTTAGTGTAGAGTTCAACGCCTAAAGGGTGTTGAGTGGGTATTGAGTGGGTGTTGAATGAGTGTTAATTTGTTGTTACAGATAAAGAAGCATTCGCTTTCTACTATGTTGTAACTTTCTGTAACTTTTGTAACTTTTCTGAAATGGGTTCTAAGATGTCCAACGTTACTGAGTCTTCGCACCAAGTCAACCATTCAAAAAAGGCTGCACCTGAATTTGCCCCTCAGCACGGTGTTCCTTGTTTATACATGCGAGGCGGGACATCAAAGGGCCCCTTCTTCAATGCGGATGATCTACCCAAAGACAAGGGCCTTCGAGACAAAGCGCTCCTTGCGATCATGGGTTCCCCCGATAAGCGTCAGATTAACGGAGTAGGGGGCGCGCATCCCTTAACCAGTAAAGTCGGTATCGTCAGCAAAAGCACAAAGGCTGGAGTTGATCTGGAGTTTTTATTTGCTCAGCTACAACCCGATAAAGACACGGTGGACACAACCCCCAACTGCGGCAACATGCTTGCAGCCGTTGTGCCCTTCGCGGTGGAGACGGGCATGGTCGAAGTATCAAAGGATTTAAGCACCTTCAGAGTTCTAACCTTAAACACAGACATGCTGTGTGACATTACGGTTGAGACGCCTCTTGTACCCGGCTCCTCCACCAAGCGGTTTGTGAATTACGAAGGGGACGCACGAATCGACGGAGCCCCTGGGAGCTCGTCCCCCATCACGATTAATTTCCTGGACACAGCCGGCTCAGTTTGCTCATCACTTCTCCCAACAGGGAAAGTTTTGGACACAGTTCGCGTCGAGCCAACACCGGAGCTCCCGGGCTTTGAGCCCTTTGAGATCGATGTGACCTGTATCGATAACGGCATGCCCTTGGTCATTTTCAAGGCGAGCGATCTGGGCAGAACAGGCAGCGAGAGTGTGGCGGACCTTAACGCAGACACTGAGCTTAAAACACGTATTGAAGCTCTTCGGTTAAAAGTCTCCCTCCAAATGGGTTTGGGCGATGTGAAATCCAAGAACTATCCCAAGATGACCCTCATTGCACCCCCTGAGCACGGCGGGAGCCTCACCACCCGTAGCTTTATTCCGCATGTATGCCACGACGCAATCGGTGTTTTGGCTGCAGTGACAGTGGGCACTGCCTGTGTTTTGAAGGGCTCGGTCTGCGAGGGTATTGCGTTGATGCCACAGGGTAATACTAAAACCGTATCGGTTGAGCACCCAACGGGGGAGTTCAGTGTGGAGCTTGGGATTGATCCGAGTAACTCGCAAAACGTTACCCGCGCAGCGCTCCTCAGGACCGCTCGACTCATCATGCGGGGCGAGGCCATGGTGCCTGCAAGTGTTCTCGCAGGTTAGTCATATTTGATGAGTTGAATTCACCCTTTTCTAAACCTCCAGTAATTTCACTTTAATTTACCTAAACCCAAGGATTTCCTTATGAGCTTAGAGCGTCCCCTAATCATCGATGTACACGGTCACTACACAACGGCCCCCAAGCAGTTGGAGGAATGGCGTAACCAGCAAATTGCCAGTTTGAAGGATCCTGCTTTAAAACCCAATCCAAAAAATTTAAAAATATCCGACGACGAACTGCGCGAGACGATTGAGAACAATCAACTCAAGCTGATGCGTGAGCGGGGTAGTGATTTAACAATTTTCAGCCCCCGTGCAAGCTTTATGGCGCATCACATTGGGGATTTTGAAACATCCTCGACTTGGGCAGCGATTTGCAATGAGTTGTGCGCCCGGGTTGCGTCCCTTTTCCCCGATCACTTTATCGGGGCTGCAATGCTTCCCCAGTCCCCAGGTGTAGATCCTAAAACCTGTATCCCAGAGCTTGTGAAGTGTGTTGAGGAGTACGGCTTTGTGGGCATCAACTTGAATCCAGACCCCTCAGGCGGACACTGGACCAGCCCACCGCTGAGTGATCGTCAGTGGTACCCGATTTATGAGAAGATGGTTGAGTACGATATCCCGGCCATGGTGCATGTAAGTACAAGTTGCAACAGCTGCTTTCACACGACGGGCGCTCACTATTTGAACGCAGACACTACTGCTTTTATGCAGTGTCTGACCTCCGATCTCTTCAAAGACTTTCCCACTCTGAAGTTCCTCATCCCACACGGGGGTGGTGCTGTGCCTTATCACTGGGGTCGATTTAGGGGACTTGCACAGGAGATGAAAAAACCGCTCCTAAAGGATCACTTGCTCAACAACATCTTCTTTGACACCTGTGTCTACCACCAGCCAGGCATTGATTTACTCACCAAAGTCATTCCAGTCGACAACATTCTCTTTGCCTCTGAGATGATTGGTGCTGTGCGCGGTATCGATCCTGAAACGGGTCATTACTACGATGACACCAAGCGATACATTGAAGCGTCGACGCAGCTCAACGCGCAGCAAAAATACCAAGTTTATGAGGGCAACGCACGCCGTGTGTTTAAACGCCTAGATACAGCACTTAAAGCAAAAGGAATCTAACCATGACCACTCTTGGAATTGTTAAAAGAAATATCGAGCGAGCAGATGCTAAGGCAGTGGCTCAGTTGGGGCAATTCGGCGTTGCAACCGTGCACGAGGCCATGGGGCGCGTCGGTTTGATGCAGTCCTATATGCGGCCCATCTACAGCGGCGCTCATGTCTCGGGGACTGCAGTGACGGTTCTCCTGCACCCAGGGGATAACTGGATGATGCACGTTGTTGCAGAGCAAATCAAACCAGGTGACGTTGTGGTCGCTGCCTTGTCGGCTGAGAACTGTGACGGATTCTTTGGTGACTTGCTCGCAACCTCCTTTAAAGCCAGAGGCGCTAAAGCGCTCATCATTGATGCTGGTGTTAGAGACGTTAAAGAATTGACTGAGATGGGGTTCCCTGTTTGGAGCAAGGGCATCAGCGCAAAGGGAACGATCAAGTCCACCCTGGGTTCGGTGAATATCCCTGTCGTTTGCGCAGGCGCGCTCATCAATCCGGGTGACGTCATCGTGGCCGATGATGACGGTGTTGTGGTTGTGCCGCGCGAGTGGGCGCAAAAGACAGCCGATGCAGCCCAGGCACGCGAGTCCAATGAGGGCGAGAAACGAGCTAAGCTAGCGTCAGGAATCCTAGGCATAGATATGTACAACATGCGTGGACCCCTGGAGAAAGCGGGTTTGAAGTACATCGACTGATCACACGAACAAAAGTCATTCATCACATCACATTTCAGTTTTCAAAAACTTCCAGGATTTCCAAGTTGTGATAACGCTTATGGATCCAGCAATTTTTAACTAAAACCTTATATTCCTTAAACAATGACTACATTCACTAAAACACCCGGATGGCTTGATTGGTACTCCGGCCCCTCTAAGCCTAAGTTCAAGTTACCTGCTGGAGCTGTAGACGCTCATTGCCATGTCTTTGGTCCTGGTGCAGAGTTTCCTTTTGCCCCTGAGCGTAAGTACACACCCTGTGATGCATCCAAGAAGCAGCTATTTGCACTCAGGGATCATCTTGGGTTTGATAAAAATGTGATCGTACAAGCCACCTGTCATGGCGCTGATAACGGCGCCATGATTGACGCGCTCGTGCACTCTGGGGGCAAAGCTCGCGGTGTAGCCACAGTGCGCCGATCAGTTACAGACCAAGAAATTCAGTCTATGCACGACGCTGGTGTGCGGGGCGTTCGGTTTAATTTTGTCAAACGCTTGGTGGACTTTACCCCTAAGGACGAGTTGATGGAGATCGCTGCCCGTATTGCACACTGGGGTTGGCATGTTGTGATTTATTTTGAAGCCGTAGATTTGCCAGAGTTGATCGATTTCTTTACCCAGCTACCTACAACCGTTGTGGTTGACCATATGGGTCGCCCCGATGTGTCCAAATCAGTTGACGATCCAGAGTTTGCGCTCTTTGAGCGTTTTATGCAGGAACATGAGAATGTTTGGAGCAAGGTGACTTGTCCCGAGCGCCTGTCCATCAAAGGTCCTAAAGCCTTGGGGGGTGAGCAAAACGCGTATCAAGATGTTATTCCGTTTGCAAGACGCATCGTGCAAAAGTTTCCAACTCGCGTTTTGTGGGGTACAGATTGGCCACATCCGAATTTAAAAGACCACATGCCCGATGACGGTTTGTTGGTTGACTTTATTCCCCACATTGCACCCACCGAGCATGAGCAAAAACTGCTTTTGGTCGATAACCCAACCCGTTTGTATTGGCCTGAAACTTTGAAATAAGGTTGCGCTGCATTGTTCGCGTACCTCCATTTTTTTTAAACCTCACTTACAAAGACTCAACCCTATGTCCTTAGATAAACCCTACTTAGATGTGCCGGGGACTACCATCTTTGATGCTGAGCAGTCGCGCAAAGGCTACTGGCTCAATCAGTTTTGTATGTCCCTCATGAAGGCTGAAAACCGCGAACGCTTCAAGGCAAATGAGCGCGCCTATTTGGATGAGTGGCAAATGAGCGAGGCTCAAAAGGACGCGGTAATGGAGCGCGATTTGAACAAATGCATCTCACTTGGAGGGAATATTTACTTTCTCGCCAAAATCGGGGCAACTGATGGTAAGAGCTTTCAGCAAATGGCGGGCAGTATGACCGGTATGACCGAGGAGGAATACCGCAACATGATGGTCAGTGGTGGTCGCTCGGTCGAGGGTAACCGAGTGCTGGGTGAGGACGGGGACGCGCAGCCCCAGCACCAACCCCAGGGCAAATCACATACTAAAACAACTCACTGAGGCACCTCAAACATGGCACGAATTACTTCCAGCGTTTACACCTCGCACGTCCCCGCAATCGGGGCTGCAATTGATCTCGGTAAAACACAGGAGCCCTATTGGCAGCCTGTATTTAAGGGCTATGAGTACTCCAAGCAATGGCTAAAAGAAGAGAAACCTGATGTTGTTTTCTTGGTCTACAACGACCATGCAACGGCTTTTAGTTTAGAGGTCATCCCGACTTTTGCTATTGGTACAGCCGAGCGCTTTCAACCTGCCGATGAGGGATGGGGTCCAAGACCCGTACCTGTTGTGCACGGCCACGCTGATTTGGCCTCCCACATCTCTCACTCAGTGATTCAAGATGATTTTGATTTAACCATCGTCAATAAAATGGACGTTGATCATGGCCTGACAGTTCCGCTCTCGCTCATGTGCGGACAACCCGCTGAGTGGCCATGTCGTGTCATACCGTTCGCCGTGAATGTGGTTCAGTATCCAGTCCCCTCTGGTCGCAGGTGTTTTGAGTTGGGGCGGGCGATCGGTCGTGCGATCAGAAGTTATCCTGAGGATCTGAATGTTCAGATTTGGGGTACGGGGGGGATGAGCCACCAACTCCAGGGTCCCAGGGCGGGACTCATCAATAAAGAATTTGACAATATGTTTTTGGATAGACTTATATCTGATCCCAAAGGGCTCGCCGGTCTTCCCCACATTGATTATGTGAGGGAAGCGGGCTCAGAGGGCATTGAGCTTGTCATGTGGCTTATCGCCAGAGGGGCAATGAATGATATCGAGGGTGGCCAGTCCCCCGTTGTTAAAAACCGTTTTTATCACGTACCCGCTTCAAACACTGCTGTGGGTCATCTAATTTTGGAGAACATGTAATGACTAAAACCATCAAAGTCGCACTTGCCGGAGCAGG
>CAJAYT010000109.1 GCA_903949285.1 uncultured Burkholderiales bacterium | reverse complement strand
CGCAGGTGTTCACGATCACCAGATCCGCGCCAGCGTAGGATTTTGAGGTTTGGTAGCCCTCTGCGCTCAGTTGCGTGAGAATCAACTCAGAATCGGTCAGCGCTTTGGGGCAGCCCAGACTGACAAAGCCAACTTGGGGGGCCTTGTTGCCGGCTTGAGAGAGGGGGAAAGCTAGGGTGTCATGCCCTGGGGAGGTAGAAGGCTCTTTATTCATAGACCGTATTGTCTCAGGATATTGATCCGGCGCACAAAATACCGCTTTACTGGGGTGGTTTTATGCGCATGGCCTCAAGTAATTGCAAAGTTTGCTGATCCATCTGGTCTTTCATCTTTTGAAAGGCTTCACGGGATTTCTCAGCATAGCTTTGAACCAAAGACTGCATGACCGGTGAGTTCATGGTCAGCATCTTTTGCCAAACCTCAGGGGGTGGAGGATTTTGCTTACCCGCCGTCTTGATTTGCAAATCCATGAAGGACTGCATGTGCTTCTCCAAATAATCCCCCATGAATCCCTGCATGATTTGGCCGTAAAACCGATCAATATTCACAAGTGCAGGCTCTGAGAACACGGGAACGCCGCAGGTCTCCTCCTCCAGCATGTTCAGCGGCAGTATATGGACGCCGAGTCAACGATAAACATGTCGAGCCCACTCACTCGGATGCCGCCCGTTGCGGGCCATCGATCAGCTGGGCTTGAACAAGGCTACTCAGCAGTCGTGTGAATGGCTTGATGTCTTGATCCGAGGATGCTGCATCCAAGGCCCGCATGTACTCCTCACGGATATCCATCGTGACCACTGTCCACGGCCAGCCACCGGTTGCCAACATGAGGTTCATGATGAACCGTGCCAGGCGCCCGTTGCCGTCCATGTAGGGATGAATAAACACAAAGACGAAGTGACCCAGCACCGCTCGTACACAGGGCTCGGTCTCAGTCTCCAACAGTTCGAAAAGCAGCGGCATTGCATCGCGCACGGCCTCCGCTGGAAGGGGCGTGTGCCGCGCGTTCTTGATAAAGACCTGCGAGGCCCGCCAGCCAGCCAGTTCGGATGGTTTCAGCAGCCCAGCCTGGACAGAGGGGGACCACAAGGCGAGATACCAGTCCTGGAGATCAGCCCGAAAGCGCGTGCCCGGGTTCTCGCCTTCCAGTACCTTCAGCAAACTGGCTCGGACAGCCGTGTGGGCCTGAAAGTACCCCTTAGCCGCCATGGCATTGCGCTCGTGACGGTCACGTTCAGCGTTACCCGTCTCCCAAGTCCCCTTGCGCACGCGGTCGATCATCTCTGGAGTGACCTGGTATCCTTCGATCGAGAGGGAGTGGTAGGCGTCGGCCAGGTAGCGTACCTGCGCCTCATTCAGGTAATCCTTGGGTGACCCTTGCGGGAGGACCTGCGTCGTCCAGGCCTGAAGGACTTGTTCACGCATCAATTCCCACATGGCCTTGATCCGGGCGCAGTACGGGGACTCCGGCAACGATCGCGCAGACTGCACCGGCCCATCGAAGGGGTTTTGCTCGATGATAGTGTGGCCGGCTGATCGAAGGGTCTTTAGCACGTTATCAGCGAGTTCCACGCGGTCCACTGCTCGCAGCGCGCCGGCAAGCCTCCCAGCAATCGTCGTGTGGTCGCCGTCAAGGAGGATTCGGTTGAGAGTGGATGCGTCCTTCAACATTCCAAGCGCAAGTTGCATGGTAAGTTTGTCAGATTGCCAGACGTTGGGCGTCGCCCTGACGAGTGCCGCTTCGAGGGACAGCGTGCGCAGGCCTTGCACTTCGACGATTTGATCGGCCGAGGGCATTTCCCTGACCCGCAAGTCGAACATGGACGTGCCGGCCGGCAGAGTGAGTGCGTTGTTGGTGCCTTTGAGCGCGTTCACCTGGATCTGCCGCGGCAGAGTGCTCGAACCCGTTTGCAGCTTGAGGCTGAACTCGGCATTGATATACCAGTTGCTGGCGAAGCGTTCGTCGCAGTATCCCCGCACGAAGTGCCTCATTGACGAGAACCAGGTCGTTGTGTCGCCCATGTCATCTTCAGGCTGCGACGGCATGTACCAGCCCCGAACGATCAAACGCAGGCGTCCGTTCGCCACCAGACGCTCGAGGTGAGTGCGCGAAAGATCGGAGGTGCGCACTACCACGCGCCCCTGCTGCTGGAGGTCGTGAAGATTCTGGAGGGAGGTCGAGAGTTTGACGTTTGGGCTAGCCATGTGGATTCCCTGCGCAGAAAAGGCTGTACACGTCTAGTTTGGCGCAGTGTTAAGCGTTAAACACGCTGAAGCATAT
The DNA here is from genome assembly GCA_903949285.1 of uncultured Burkholderiales bacterium. Classification (GTDB taxonomy): domain Bacteria; phylum Pseudomonadota; class Gammaproteobacteria; order Burkholderiales; family Burkholderiaceae_C; genus Limnohabitans. Next base: position 3,530 of record CAJAYT010000109.1, on the reverse strand, counting down.
CACGTTTATGATGTAGTTTCATAGACTAAGCAACACCTACTCGCGGTTTAACTAACAGGCATTAAATACCTCGTAAGTCAGGCCTTCATGTGCGGTTTAAGCGTTTTATGCTGACTATCTTTAGCGCAGCCCAGACTGACAAAGCCAACTTGGGGAGCCTTTTTGCCGGCTTGAGAGAGGGGGAAAGCTAGGGTGTCAGCACTTGGGAGGCATAAGGCTCTTTATTCACAGGCCGTATGGTCTCAGGATATTAATCCGGCGCACAAAATACCGCTTTACTGGGGTGGTTTTATGCGCATTGCCTCAAGTACTTGCAAAGTTTGCTGATCCATCTGGTCTTTCATCTTTTGAAAGGCTTCACGGGATTTCTCAGCATAGCTTTGAACCAAAGACTGCATGACCGGTGAGTTCATGGTCAGCATCTTTTGCCAAACCTCAGGGGTTGGAGGATTTTGCTTACCCGCCATCTCAATTTGCAAGTCCATGAAGGACTGCATGTTCTTCTCCAAATAATCCCCCATAAATCCCTGCATGATTTGGCCGTAAAACCGAATAATATTCACAAGTGCAGGCTCTGAGAACATGGGAACGCCGCAGGTCTCCTCCTCCAAAATGATTTGCAGCAGGATACTCCTTGTGATGTCTTCATTTGATTTGGCATCAACTACCAACAAAGGAGCAGCCTCCATCACCAAACGCTTCACCTCAGACAAAGTGACATACGAGGAAGTCAAGGTATCGTAAAGGCGTCTATTCGGGTATTTTTTAATAATGCGCTGCCCGCCTCTCTTGGGTTTGAGATCAGAGTTTTTAGCGGGTAACTTAGCAGCCAATATAAACACTCCAGATGAGTTTGAAGGGATGGAGCACTTTACTAGATGTAGGCACAGTTAAGCCCACAAGTGTGTGGCAACTTATAAAGATTTGAATTTTTGAATGATATCTTTTTCAGACAACATTTCGATCTCACGCACTTTTTCCTCAGTAATCCAATTGCGCTTGAGCATCCCGCCCAGCACCGCGTCTCGCGAGTAATTCGCAGCCTCCTTTGAATCCTCGGGATCAATAAAGAAGAGTTTGATGATGCTATTGCCCACAATGATGATCAAGACACCAAATAAAGTCAGACCAAGTAAGAATGTAATGCAAGCAACGATTCTGCCCCCCACAGTTACTGGGAACATGTCCCCATATCCCGTAACAGCTAGGACGCACCACCACATCGCAGTTGGTATGGAGGTGAAGTATCGTTTATCCTCGGCAATCTCGATTCCACTGATGGGGTCTACTGGAACGAATTTAATAACTTCTGGATTTTTTTCAACGTCAATGTTCTGGTCCTTGGCAATCTGGATCAACTCCTTCTCGCCTTGTTCTATGGTCTGGGTGGAGTAGAGACTACCTTCCACTAAGAACATGATTGAGCTACAAATCATGATGACCGAGAAGAACATTGCAAAATATATTTTTAGATTCGTAAAAACCGGGTTGACTTTGGCGGACTCAGGACTGTTGATGACAGCGAATTTAACCATTTTCAAGACCCGCAAAGACCTTATAACTCTGAGCGAGCGGATTAACTTTGTACTTTGGAATGCTGATAAATTGACAACCTGAAGCAGTGTCGGGAGTATCGAGAAAAGGTCCACCATTCCCCAAAAACTAAACACATATTTCATGCGGTTACCAGCGAAGTAAACATTCAAGACGTAATCAGCGGCAAAGAAAGATACTGCTATGTATTCAACACATTTGAATAAGAGATTGTATTTTTCGTAGTATTCATCTACCGTCTCGAGGGCCAATGAGAAACAAGAGATGAAGATGGCAAGGTTAATGGCAATCGTCCAAATTTTGAATTCAGTAGACGAGAAATCTTTGATTAATTTATAAAAGAATCCATCTTTGTTGAAGTTACTTTCAGCTGAATCGACTGACATCATTCACCGTTCCTTAAATTTACTGATTTCTTATTTGTATTTACTTAAATTTACATTCAATATTATTTTAAGATTAAATTGTAAGATTATTGGCTCTAGCGTAACCTAAAACAGCAACCACCACCACCTTCCCAAAAATCAGCGTCTGATTCATTGATTCGGGGCCTAATTATCGGATTTGATCGAGGGTTTTTACTGATCAGTACAAATTTATAACTGAACCAAAAAGCGGATGGCTGGTTCTATCTCCAAATTTTCTTGGATAAGTAGAACCCGCACCAGCCTGGCGTTTTTATATGTTCGGCGTCCAAACACAATCGCATCTGCGGTAATCTCTTCGAACTCGAAACTTATGCGGATCCAGCTCCCTCGCTATCGCTGAAGATCTCGGTGGGATTCAGGCTCGTCAAAACGTTAGGCCACGCGCAGCATGATCTGCTCAAGGAGCAATTCTATTGTTCTGAACAAATTGGCTGCTCCGTAACCATTCAAACCAATGATTGTTTTAGAAGCCCTTTTTGTGAAGATCACTCGTTTTAGCGAAATTTCCGTAGTTGACTAGACTCAATTTTGATTGCTGAATGGTTATTATTCTTGCCTTAATGGCGGGCCTAGCATAGGTGTTCGACAAAGAAGTGATACGGCAAGAATTGCAATTTTTTCAATACTTTCATTTAAGGTGTATGCGACTGAGTAAATTTACTCAGTCGCGCACAGTTTATCTCTTTGACTTGCAACAGCGTACTTACAGGCAGGGTATGTGTAATGGGTAAGCCTTCAAGAGCGGTCTATGCAACTATGCGCAGTGGCTGGTTCCACCACCGCAGATCAAGTCATTGCACGTGGCTTCAAGGCGAATTAGAAGGTTGCGTCCCCTGCGTCGCACAAGTGGTAGATTCCTTGCTGACTTAGACCTATTTGAATATAATTCACTGATGCCTAACCCAATCAAACCCTTGCAGTGAGTCTTATCCTTCAAGAAAGATCTGCTTGCAAAGCCCAATGATGTAGTCGATGTCTCTGGTTGTGCGCTTCATTTGGTACAAACTGGCAAAAAGCATGAACAAGCTAAGCCGCTGAAAGGGTTCGGTGGGGCGGGAGTACATGAAGTTGTGGAAGGTTACATGGGCGATACATATCGGGCTGTCTATACGGTCAAGATTGCCTACGCTGTATATGTATTGCACTGTTTTCAGAAGAAATCCAAATCAGGCATCGCAACAACCAAACATGATATGGATTTGATCCGCGAACGATTGAAAGCTGCGCAGTCCCATGCAAAAGGAGCTTGAAATGAATGAAGTTATAAAAGGTTCTAGCAATATCTACGAAGATCTTGGTTTGCCTAACGCTGCCCAGTTGCAGGTCAAAGCAACTCTGGCGGCCAAAATCGGTGAAATCATTAAGCACCGCCATCTCACCCAGACTCAGGCTGCAGAGATTCTGTTCATGCCTCAGCCTAAACTCTCAAAGATGCTCCGAGGTCAGTTCCGAGGGGTCAGCGAGGCAAAGATGCTTGAGTGCCTGAATCGACTTGGTCGTGATGTTCAAATCGTCGTGCGCAAACCCTCCCGCTCAAAAGTAGAAGGG
>CAJAYT010000108.1 GCA_903949285.1 uncultured Burkholderiales bacterium | reverse complement strand
ACTGCTGAGGTGTGTTCAATAATTAAAGAATACTCGAATAAAAATATGGATACCTCAGGTGTTGTTGCTCACGTCTTCTGCGCCAATTTGCTGCCTGTGATATCTTCCTTGGTCGTTGAGCTCGATATCGATACCAGGCTATTTCATTCCGTAAAAACACTACTCGAACCCTATTTTACAAAAAATGTAATTTTAAGATTGACTCCTCAACTGGGGAACGCTTTCGAGTCGCTAATTGATTATATAGATTCAAGAAGTTCCTAGTTAACCTTTTGATCCAGGCACTACCTCTACGCCTGTATGTTAATAAAACTACCGGTTGTTCCGTTGGTTTGCAAATTTTGTTCAAAATTTTGCAAAAAACTGGTCAATGATGAATTGTTAGCAGTACCTCCAGCATCACTGATCAGTGTTCCAAAACTTTGCTGTAGTTGAGATATTTGAGATGCCGTGGTGCTCACTGCCTGTGATGTCGATGCCGTCGTTGTAGTCGCAGTCGCAGTCGCAGTCGCACTTGCGGTCGTTGAATTGTCCGCAGTTGCTGCTGCAGTGCCTGAGCTAGTTGCTGCACTTGATCCCTCAAGTTGAGATATGAGTGTTTGCAAACTGCTGGAGAGTTGGTTGATTGCTCCTCCGTAACCCTGTTGGAATCCTGGGTTATAAGGTTGGACACCTGATGCACCATTCTGCCCAGCTGCTCCGCTTAGCGCGCCAACTGCCGCGCTAGCCGCCGACGTAGGAGAGCTAGCATTATTGCTTGCAGGAGTACTTGCTGCACTCGCTGATCCGATTGATCCAAGTGCACCTTGCTCTAAGCTGGTGAATAGATTTTGCAAAAACGAAGTTACATCTTGTGCAATTTGGTTGACTGAGGGGGACGCAGTGCCTGTTAACGAAGTGCTAGATAGACTAGCGGAAGTAGGGGTTGAGCCGGCAGAGCTTGTTGCACTCGCAGCTCCCGTCGAGGACGTTGAATTCGTTGATGCAGAGGGACTGATCGCACCTAAGAAAGCACTTAGAAATGCAGTGCCGGTTGCGTTGGCGGCTGAACTAGCACTCAATTGCCCGCCGCCGCCGTCGCCGTCTCTGTCCATGCGAGCAGCCTGCATTGAGGCCCCAATTTGTTGAGCCCCACTAATATTTCCTGATTGCAGTGCGGCTCCAATTTGTCCTAACGGACTGGAACTATGGATATTTGGATTGTTAGCGCTAATGGCTGCGAAGGCGTTTTGAGCCGAAGTTAAGTCACCCGACTGTAAAGCAGTTTTTAGGGACTGAAAGTTCGAATGTTTTTGCTGCCATCCATTTACAGAAGAACTCTGCGAGGCAAATGCAGCTGATGAAGAACCAATACTCATTCCCATAATATTTCCCTGGTGTCAAAATTACCTGGTTTGAAAATTGCTCTAATTATTTATATGTCAATAATTAAGAGCAGTGACACCGACTTGTAAGCATTACCTATGCCACAAGGAAACTGGCAATTGTTTGCCGCTTTTAGAAAAATTAAGTATACGTATTAAGTTACTGATATATCTAAATAAATCTGAATTAACTTGAAAAAGCTTGTTGAATGAGCTTAAATATATTATAAATTTATAGTAAATATGGTCGTTAAAGTGGCAATAAATAGCCATATCAGGTCATATATAAAAGACCTTCTTTTAAATAAACCCTACAGAAGCCGGTCTGAACCGTCTAGCAGTAGGGCTTAAAACTCGCCATTGTGTTGAGGAAGTTAATTAATCACGCGTACGTGTTTACATTACTACCCTGTGTCAATGAAGCAAGAAGTTGCGCGCCTGCAGCAGGAGCTGCGGGAGCGGCAGCAGGCGCAGGTGTTACCACCGATGCTTGTTGCCACTGTGCTACGCTACTTTGGGCCGCTTGAGCCATGGCAGCACCGCCGCCTGATCCAATTTTCATACCCATTACTTTCCCCTCATCGTGTTTGAGCCCTACCAAGAATTGATAAGAAAACTAAACACGTGGCCTTACAATCGGATTGAAGTTGAAAAACTTTAATCATAAAACTACTTTTTAAGTTCTGGATTTGAGAAAAATTACGCAAGTAAGGCAAAATATATATGGCGCATTTATTAATCATTGATCTTCCTGGGGGTAACGATAGCGACATATTAGAAGCTGCCAAGCGCCGAGGTGATCAGGTTACTTTTCTGACCTCTGACTTGGATATGTACCTGAACCAGGCGGCGATAAAGCCTTACATGGACGCTGCTTATCAATTAATAGAGGTTAAGGATTTTGCTTTTGAGGCCGTTTTAGCAAAGGTTTTAGCTGTCCACCAAATGCTCCCCATTGAGGCTGTCCTATGTCTCATTGAAATAAGGTTGCTAGACGCTTCCAAATTAGCGACCGTATTAGGTACACATTATTTGAATCTAAACAGTGCTGTACTCTTAAGAGATAAGTACAGTGTTCGAAGGTGTTTGGCCCAGAAGGGAATCATTCAGCCTGAATTTGCACTCGCAACGACGACCGATGAGATCAAATCCGCTATTCATAAACTAGGCCTTCCACTGCTTATCAAACCCTCAGATGGCTACGGTTCTCAAAATGTGGTGGTTTTACAGACTCAGCTGGATTTAGATCCATTAATAAGTCCGGTCGAGATCATGCTTCCAAGCCGGGCTGACTACGGACTTGGTGTGAGAGCCAATGATCGACTTTTGATTGAGCGATTTTTGAAGGGAAGTTTCATAGGGGTTGATACATTAACCGTTGAGGGGGTACATAGGTTTCTAGGCATTAATGTCAAGAAGATGATGGCACCGCCGTCCTTTGCCATTCAAGGTGGGTGTTTTACACCTAGAAACGAGACTCATGCTGCAATAGAGAAATACGTGTTTGAGATCTTGGACGCTGTGGGCTTTAATTCCGGAGCAACGCATATTGAGTTGATGTTGACGGAGCAAGGGCCACGACTCATTGAAATCAATCCAAGATTAGTTGGCGCAAAGATCGCACGCCTTGTCGGGTATGCCTTGGGGCGGTCTATCCACGAAGATTTGATTGATATCCACTTAGGCAAATGGCCCCAGGGCCTTGAAAATATCAAAAGTCACCAAGTTGCTGTGTCAAGGTGGTACACCTCCCCAGTAGCGGGTACCTTAATGAGCGTTACTGCGCCTCACTGGGTTGATACAAATGTTAAGTGCGTAGAATTCCTAAAGAAGGAAGGGGACAGGGTGCTTCCGGCTTTTGAGAATGCGGAGCGTTTAGGATATGTAATGGTTTGTGGCCAGAATGAGCAAGCCGCCATAGAGCTAGCCGAGAGGTATATTGATGACACAGATATATTTATAGAGCAGAATTAAAGGTTTAAGTAGGGAAATATATGAGAGGTTACTTACGGGTATTTATGATCTGGATTCTCTGCATCATGTCAAATTTTGCACACGCAGATAATCTTAAGAATTGGGATAGTTTTTCAAGCGCTTTAGCAGTGGGACTCCCTGGTCTTGCCGTTTACTCCACCTGGGATAACAAAGATTTAAATGGATTCACTGATTTTGCGCTCTCACAAGTTGGAACTGTAGCGCTATCTGAGCTCATCAAGAGCCAACACCATGAGACGCGCCCGGATGGATCGGGCAACGACAGTTTTCCGTCCCTACATACAGCCGTTGCGTTCTCAGCCGCCAGATTCATGGACAAGCGCTATGAGGATAGCTTTTCGCCTTATTACTACGCTGCAGCGATATGGACTGGCATCGCCCGTGTGGAGGCTAAAAAGCATTACTGGAAAGATACGATTGTGGGGGGAGGGATTGGTTACAGCATGAGTGAATGGACTACCACCTCTAAGTCCTCTGAATTCTCGGCCATACCGACCAAGGGTGGATTCGCTGTGTTTTGGCAAAAAGCACTGGATTAATTAATATTAACCGTATCAAAAGATGATTATTTCAAAATGGCTCACATCTGCTAAACATGCTTTAAGAGGACTTCGGTGTCTTTTTATAAATGAAAGAAATGCACGGATTCACTTGTTTCTAGCCTGCTTGACCCTGGGAATCGGCTATTTTCTTCACCTAAGCATTACAGAGTGGTGCTTAGTCATTTTGTGTATTTCCTTTGTTATTGCATTAGAGGCGGTGAATTCAGCGATAGAGCGCGCGGTTGATTTGGTTACACCTGATTGGCATCCACTTGCCAAAGATGCTAAGGACCTTGCTGCGGCTGGTGTTCTCCTAATAAGCTTAGGGGCTGCGGTCGTTGGAGCAATTATATTTATACCTAAATTAATTACTTTATTTACCCTAGGTTGAGATATCAGCAAGTGCTTAAGTGGTAAATCTCACCGTCATAGGAGCCCGCAAGAAAACATTCTTTCGTATGGTCCCAGGTTATAGATGAAATACCAGAGCTTGTAGGTCGGTAGGTTTTAACCCAGATTTTCTTTTGGAGGTCAAATAAGCTAAGCGTACCTCCGTAGCTGCCCGTTAATATGACTGTTTTATTCGCATCAATACCTATACATTTCACTGAATTCTTGTGAGGTGTCACATAGATAGAGGACTCATCTCCCTCCCAGATTCGAAGTGTTAAATCCCGACCCACACTTGCAAATGTGTTCTCACCAATTGCACAGCATGCATTAGTGATTCGTTCATGTGCCTTCTCCTTTGTCTTAGTAAGCGTCCAATCATCCACTGAATACCATGAAATTTGAGTGGATGCACATACACTAAAGAGTAGTCCATTTGAATAACTCAGACCTTTTACCGCGTTGACGAAGGCATTAATTGTTTGTATTGGCTCAATTTTTTTGTCGCCCAGGTGTTTAAATACCAATATCTCACCTGTGTAGGTTCCAATGGTGATTAAGTCTAGACCTTCGTGACTAAATGTAGCGCCGCAATTTAGGGGGGAGTGGTGTGTGTATAGCACTTGTCCCGTATCTGCGTCGAAAAGCCTTCCTAACTGCCCACCCGTTAAAACTAAATTACCACTGGAAACAATAAAGTTACACAGACTTCCCATAGAGGTAGATGGCTCCCCGTTGATGTGTATTACTCCCGAGTCACCCACGGAGTAAACATTTGTGTTTACCAGCTCTACTGAATTGATCGATCGTCCACCCTCAACCCCCGCAACGTCCCAGGAGTTGGTTTTCAGGTCATAGAGGGCATAGGTAGACCCAAATGTTCCCGTTGCTATGTGGCCAGTGTCTAATATACATGCGGCTCTTGCCCAAACTGTTTCCGGATAATCAGTCCTCGATAATTCTTCCAGTGTAAAGTTGGGACTTATTTGCCATATAGCCATAGATCTGTCATAACTAAGCGTAACGATCTGCTTTGTATGAAAGTTCATCACTAATTTTTTGATTCCAGCGCGGTGGGCTTGAATATAAGAAATGCGTTCCCCAGTGATGATTGCAATTCTGCCTAAATCATCACCGGCGTAGATGATCCCGTTAGGATCAATCTCCAAGCTATCCGTGCGAACTTGTAGGTTGCTGGTTTGAACCAACTCTCCTGTATTCGCGTCCCAGCGTCTAATTGTTCCGTCAACACTAGAGGAGATCACAAATTGGCCATCCTTTGACCAAGAAACACTTAATACGTTGCCCGTATGACCCGCCATAGTGTGAAGGCACTGACCGTTCATACTGAAGATACGAACCAAACGGTCCAGTGCACAAGTTGCAATCTTGGAGTCATCGGGTGAGAACACTGCCATATCCACATCATCGCCGTGACCAGGTAAAACAGCCTGGAGTCTCATGGATGGCACGGACCAAAGTCTTGCTGAATAGTCACTGCTGGCACTAAGTAGCCATTGACCGTCGTGACTGAAGCGACAGTCATTGACCAAATGATCATGACATCCACGTGCGATAGCGCTCCTGTCCAACGTATTCCACAGGATCAATTGATTGTCATACCCTGCCGTTGCAATCCAATTACCCCAAGAAGCCAAGCCTGCGATAGGACCGTTGTGTTGAATCATTGTGTGAATCCCTTTAATCTAAAACGTTTGGAAAGGTACCCGAACGGATAGCTGAAATACAGCAATAACTGCACCAATCGATTAATGGTTGTAATCGATCTTAAATAGGCAAGTTGCCGTCTAAGTAAAGTTCACCCACGGTGTTCAGTGGCAATGAATTGCCGCATCCGTGAATTCCAATATTTTTAAATGTCAGAGCTGTAAATCAATGAATCATTAAATCATTAATTAAATCAAAAGCTTAGATCTACTAAGGTGGCTGGAATTAGGGGATTCTGCGCTGTTCGAAATTGGCTTAAAAAATGCATACATATTTACCGATTCAACTCTCTTTTACTGGTTCTATCCAGTTATTTCGAAATCTTTCAAGGGGTAATTATGGGAATGCGTATCGGATCCAGCAATGCAATGGCCATGCAAAGCACGTCACTCAGCCAAGCGAATCAAAAACAGCAGCATGTTTCTAACTTATTTACAGCCCTGGGCTCCGGGGATTTGGCAAGTGCTCAAAAATCTTACACAGCATTAGGTCTGAGTGCAGGCACATCTGCGACAAATTCTCCCTTAGCCCAAATTGGCAAAGCCTTGGATTCTGGTGACTTGTCCAGTGCTCAGGAGATCGCTAAGTCCATGAAGGCCAAAGAAAGTAGTGAAACTGCGAGTACAGCCGCAAGTTCAAATACAAACGCTGCTACAAATACCACCAGTAAATCTCAACAAACTACATCTCCAACACCTTCTACGACAACCGATTTGGCAAGTGAATTAATGAGTGATTTCACATCTGCCTCCAAAACCTTGGGCCTTGGGACGATGGTCAACGCACTTGTTTAATAAGCAAGTCGAAGTAGAGAATTTTCAACAAGAATTATGAAAAAAGTATTGTTACTCTCGGGTAGTCAAAGAAAAGAATCCCTTAACCAAAGATTGCTTGCAAATTTAGCCCAAAGAATTAAACCCCAAGTCACTGTCGACATAGTCAAACACGGCGAGATCAATCTACCTTTGTTTGATCAAGATTTAGAACTCAATGCAGGAATACAAAAGAGTGTATTTGACCTGCATTCAAGAATTGCGAGCAGTGAAGCTTTAATTGTGGCGTGTCCAGAATACAACGGGTTAATCACGCCGTATCTAAAAAATACGATTGATTGGGTTTCACGACTTCAGTACTTGAATTCAAGTTGTTCTAACGCATTTCTTGATAAGCCTGTCCTTTTGGTGAGTGTATCAACGGGTTGGAGCGGGGGAGCTGTGGGCTTACCCAGCGCTCGAACTCTATTTGGGTATGTTGGGTGTAACGTGTTGGGTGGATCTATTTCTATTCCCACGGTTTCTCAATACGTCAAAGATAGTGAGTTTTCATTTAGCGCAGATTATGAGAATTTGATTAATTTTCATCTTGAACGATTCTTGCGCGCACTGGGTGCCAAATAGACTATCTATATAGGAGGCCTTAATGTCAGCTAGAGAAAATATTCCAAGGGATTGGCATTGGCCATCCTTTGAGCCCTCTATATGCGGGATGAATGATGATAGAGAGCGTTTAGGCCTTCCCGATTATTACGTTTCAATGCGGTTTGAGGAGAAAATCCCTCTTGCTTATGCGCGTTTAAGAAGTCTATCCATCGACAAGCTGGTGGAGGTAATTCAATCCACTGAAGTACTTTTGGTTGATCGTATTGTTGCTGGTAATTTACTAGCAGTACTAGGAGACCCAAGAATATCTGACTACAGTTATCACATGATTGATGTCCCAGGAGGTTTAGTGTCTATTGGTCTTGATAGAACTGATGTTGAAAAAGTATTAAAAGATTTTGATGGACTTGGACTTCAATCAAAATGGATAGATAAGGAGTGCCCAAGGCACGAGGTGCATTTAAATAATTTCAAAGTTTCCAAATATGCGGTTAGCAATTCACAGTACAAGGCATTTCTTTTAGATACGCATTACCATGAAATACCTACAAGCTGGGAATTCAGGCGATATCCGGTTGAGCGCTCTAATCATCCCGTTTATACCGTCTCGCCCCGTGCTGCAGATGCATATGTGAGTTGGATTAAATTGAAAACAGGTATTCCCTACCGCTTACCTACAGAGGCTGAGTGGGAGTGGGCTGCTGCGGGGCCAAATAATAACGAGTTTCCTTGGGGTAACGGTTTTAATGCAGAATTTGCAAACACTGCGGAAACAGCTCTTATGACATCCTCATCAGTTGGCGCCTTTGTCGGAGGTGAATCCTGGTCTGGCCTATCTGATATGGCAGGCAACGTGGAGGAGTATGTAGCGAATAATTATCTTCCCTATCCGAATGGCCAATTGGTGAACGATCATTTGGTAGAGTTAAACGGTGACTATAGGGTGGCGAGAGGGGGGAGCTTTGCCAGATTTAGGGACCTCGCAAGAACGAAGCGCAGGCATGGTCATAATCCTAAATCTGCAACTTACGCTATGGGATTTAGATTGGCTTGTGACAGCTGATTCAATTTTTAAAGAAAATAACCTAAGCCTGCCCCTGCGGTAACCACCAACCAAGGCGGTAATTTCCAAAGTTGAAGCATCAGATAAAACAGGACCACCATTGCAAAGTCTTGTAGACCTAGGACTGCACTCGTCCAAATTGGGTCGTAAAAAGCAGCTAACAATATTCCCACTACTGCAGCGTTCACGCCCATCATAGATTTTTGAATGTTTGTATTGGCTCTGAATTGCTCCCAAAAAGGCATGATCCCAATCACCATTAAAAATGAGGGTAGAAAAATCGCAAACACTGCCAACCCCCCCCCAATCCAACCGGAGGGGCTTTGATTAGAAGCCGCACCTATAAACGCTGCAAATGTAAATAGTGGCCCAGGTACTGCTTGAGTTAAACCGTAGCCAGCTAAAAATGTGTCGTTAGATATCCATCCTGTTGGAACCACTTGAGATTGAAGTAGTGGCAAAACGACATGTCCACCGCCAAAAACCATAGAGCCTGTTTGAAATAGTTTTGCAAACAGATCTATAGGGTAACTTTTTATTTGAATTGCGAGGAGGGGAAGGGTAAGTAGTAGCAAACCAAACAAACTAAGCAATATCAGTCCAGTACTTCTTTTGACTGGGATATGGATATGTGTATGGGAGTGGTTTGGATGGATACGCTCTTGAGTGCTAAAAACGAAAACCCCGACGACGGCACTTGCGAGGATTACAGCGACCTGATTGAGTGAGCTTGGTATAAGTAAAACCGCTGCCGCCGAGACCACGCCTATTAGCGCGCGTTTAATGTCTGTACAGTGACTCTTTGTCATTCCCCAAATAGCTTGCGCAACGACTGCAGCTGCAACCATTTTCAGGCCGTGCAGTAAGCCTGAATGAGTGGCTAAATCGAACACCGAAACTCCTAACCCAAGAGCTATGAGGGCAATTGCAGAAGGTAGAGTGAATCCAAGCCATGCCGCGACAGCGCCTGCTGCGCCGGCGCGCATGAGCCCAATGGCCATGCCGACCTGACTGCTTGATGGGCCGGGCAAAAATTGACAGAGTGCGACTAGATCCGCGTAGCTTTCGGAGTCAAGCCATTTGCGTTTTTCTACAAACTCTTGTCGAAAATATCCAATATGCGCTACAGGTCCACCAAAGGAGGTGAGTCCAAGTCTAAGAAAGATAAAAAGTACTTCTGTAATAATAAAGATCTCACTACGTTCAAAAATCATTATCTAATATTGTTCTGTTAAATTTTAACAGCGGCAATACCACTTTTTCTCCTTGATTAAGCGAAGGCCTTGGAAGTCACTATTATTTAACTTGTTTTTATGCTGCAAGCACTACCGTACAATATCAGTAACAATTGAGTTTCTCCAAAGCAAAGTATTAATAAATTGTTGGCAAATGCAGTGTCTGCTTTACCGAGATCAAACGATCCAATGGACTTAGAATTTAACCAAGATATGGGCGATGCAGTTGGAGTATTCAAGAGTTTTTTCAGTGTTTAATAACTCCGTAGATCGTACCCATTTTCTCAGCCTGAATACGGAGCATTGAATAATGCGGATAAAAGCATTAACCTGTATTGCTCTGTTGAGTTACCTCAGTGCTGGGCAATTGTTGGCTCATGGGATTGCCGGTAACCGTTACTTTCCAGCAACGAGTACGTTCGATGATCCAGCAGTCGCAGATGAATTCTCTGTCAATACATTTAAATCAACCAGTCCAGCCTCTGTCAACTCAGAGTCTTACAGCACAGTTGTTGTATCCGGAGCAAGGTTACTATCAACAAATTGGGCTGTTGGATTTGACTACGCTAAAGATAGTGTTAATCAAAGTAGCTTAGTCCAAGCCTACACTAAGAAAGATGACATTTATATTAAGACCCTTTTATATAGAGACGATCTGAACGAAGCACTTCTATCCTTCTCTTTGGGTTATGGGAATGCGCACACAGATCTACCGTATTACGGGGTTAGTTCGAGAAATAGCATATTGCCAGCAGTCACCTTTGGCAAAGGAATGGGTAATCTTGATGATGGTTTATCTTGGTTAAGACCATTTGCATTTGTAGGAGCGATTGCGGCAGATATACCCGTTCAACGATCGCCCAGTTTCAGCGGGACAACAACAAGTCATTCCGATTTTTTAAACAATCAAGCTCAAAATTTCAATAGTGTTCACTGGGGATTCGCAGTTGAGTACAGTACATTATTTTTGACAGATAGGTTTCACCACGGCTACTTGCCAAAAGATGAGCCGCTTCACCAATTTGTACCTCTAGTTGAATTTGCTTTTGATTCGAGTCCGTCCTATAAAACTGCAGGTACGATGAATCCAGGTCTGTCCTATGTTGAGCAAACTTGGCAGTTGTCTGGCGAATTGATCGTTCCTCTTAATGAAGGACCTTATAAGGTCACTGGATTTAGAGCGCAACTCATGTTCTTCTTGGATGATTTGATACCTGCTTTTTTTGAAAAGCCACTACTTGAGAATTGATATCAGTATATATAAAAAAGACAGTCAGTAAAGGCAACTCTTTTAGATTGGAATAGATTGACTTACTAGCGCCAATCTATTCCTGACTCAATAATTAAGGATTGAGTTTATACACAAATATTATTGTGCTTGTGCTTCTAAAGCAATATCAATGCGGACCTCATCGCCAACATAGGGCGCATATTTGCCTGCATTGAATTCAGATCGTTTGATGATTGTGTATGCGGTTGCTCCTATAGCCGGTTTCTTCATCATGGGATGAATCATCGCTTGGAACGCAGTGACTGTTAAAGTCACAGGCTTGGTTACGCCTTTGATTGTTAAATTCCCATCAATACTGGTCAATTTCCCGTCGGTGAATGTGACCTTGGTTGACTTAAATGTTGCTTGTGGAAATTTGGCTGAGTCTAGGAAGTCTTCACCTTGGATGTGACCGTTAAAGTCGGTAGACCCAGTATTAACTGATTTGATATCAATAGCAATATCGACTGATCCTGTTTGTTTTTCAGCGTCATAAACAATGGCGCCAGTTGTCTTGTCAAAACGACTTAACTGGGTGGAAAAGCCAAAATGAGAATATGAAAAACGTGGGAATGTATGTCCCGCATCAATGGTGTAGTTCACGGGGGCTGCAAAAGCGGATGCACTCAAGCAGGCCGCTAAGGTTAAAGCGGTTGCAAGGCGGTTAGTTTTTTTCATAAAGATACTCCTAGGTTGAAAAAAGGTTGTTGAAATTAAAAGTGAGGGGAAAATTATTTCGTAGCAGTAGCTGAGATATTAAAGTTAATTTGAATGTCGTTG
This sequence comes from uncultured Burkholderiales bacterium, assembly GCA_903949285.1. Taxonomy (GTDB): domain Bacteria; phylum Pseudomonadota; class Gammaproteobacteria; order Burkholderiales; family Burkholderiaceae_C; genus Limnohabitans. Next base: position 9,097 of record CAJAYT010000108.1, on the reverse strand, counting down.
GCCACAACATCGAACTTTGACCAAGAGCCTTCTCCGATAGCAAAGTCTGCCCGGTGCATGATCACACTACCTGTGAAGGTCCCAGAGTTTCCTTGAGGTGTATATTTGAGCGGAAACTTTACTTCCTTTGTTTGCCCCTTGATGGTTAAGTTGCCAGTAACGTCAAATTGATTAGCCGTTGTAGGTTTTATTTGAGTTGCAGTGAAGGTTGCCTTTGGAAAGACTTTCGTATTGAACCAGGCTTTACCTTGTGCTTCTTCGTCAGCAGGACCTCCTGTATCAATACTTGTTAAATCGATATCAAATGCCGCTTTAGCATTTTGTGGTTTCGCGGGATCGAACGTTATTTGAGCGGTAAACTTTTTAAAGCTTCCGTCCATACCAACTCCCATTTGTTTGTATGTGAACCCGATGGTACTTTTGTCGCTTACTATGGATTTGAACTCAGTAGCGAAGGATGTATTGCCCACCCAACTTGCAAAGAGAAAAGAGATTGAAATGCAAGATCTATAGATTAATTTTTTAGACATTTTCGTTCCTAGATTTAGATAATAAAAAATTCGGGAGCATGCGAGTCAATATCTCGTCTTTGTCAATAAAGTGGTGTTTCAATGCAGCGAGTACGTGCGTGCCAATGAATGCTATGAAGATCCAGTTAAGGGTTTCGTGCAGTTCCTCTAATTGATTTCCAAGCACTTTATCCCTGCCGAGTAGGTCGGGTATAGGCCAAATACCAAACCACACAGTTTGGACACCTTTTGCTGAACTCATGAGCCATCCGGAAAGTGGTATCACAAGGCAAAAGAAGTATAGGGCTAAGTGGCCTAAGTGCGCTAAAACTTTGAGTTTCTGATTCATTTGCTCTGGCAGGGGTGGAGGAGGATTCAATAGTCTCCAAGTTAGCCTTGCAAGGGTTAAAAGAAATACGGTGACTCCTGCCCATTTATGCCAAGAGAAATACTGAAGTTTTTCTGGCGACAACTCCATGTCGGTCATCGTAAAGCCCAGAAAAAATAATCCCAAAATGATGGTGACGATGAGCCAGTGTAATAGTTTGGCAGTTTGGGTGTAATGGTTTCTCATATAGTGGAGTTTTGTAATTTTTAAGTTTAATTGAATCTGGTTTTTTTTTGATTATGAGGTTATGAATGAAATACGTAGCCATCCATTGCAAGTACATAATCACTAATACCGCGGTAAAACGCTTTGGCTTTTGCGCCCTTACCAACTGCTCCCAAGGCGACAAATAGTGGCATCAGATGCTCCTCGCTTGGGTGGGCTCTAACCGCGTCCTTATTGATGCTTCGGTAGTTTAACAATGAATCAATGTCCCCTTTACAAAGCATTTCATTTAACCAGTCTGCAAATGCTTGGACATATGCTGGTGTCTTGCCCCCCAGCATTTTGATTTGTCCATAATCACCAAGGTTATGAGTCAAGTTTCCAGTGCCGAGTATCAAAATCCCTTGGTCTGCAAACTCTGAGAGTGCTTCGCCCATTTTGTAGGCCTGCTCGGGGTCAGCTCTCTCGGGCAAAGAGATCGGTACTATAGGAACATTTGCATCTGGGTATAGTTGTCTAAGGGGAATCCAAGCTCCGTGATCAAGCCCTCTGGTTGGATCCTCTAGGCATTCCAGGCCCTTGGTTTTGAGGGACTTTCGTACCTCAGCCGCTAACTCGGGGCATCCGGTTGCCGGATATTTGATTTTATAAAGCCGATCATCGAACCCGTAAAAATCGTAAATGGTCTCCAGCTGCACGGCACTCCCGACTGTTGGTATGGGTGTCTCCCAGTGGGGACTAATACAAAGGACCGCTCTTGGGGGTTGAAACTCTCTTGCAACCTTGGATATGGCAGCACCCGCTGCACCGCTGTCCAAGGCGAATGTGGGCGCTCCGTGAGGTAGGAAGAGGATATTTTTGAGATTTGGCATAGTATTTTTAACCTGATTAGGACTTTATCTGGTATTTTGTTCAAGATATAGTAGGCAAAGAGCAAATATTTGTTGCAAAATACGAAACAATGGATAAATTTACACTCATGCAAACTTTCGTCAGGGTCGCTGAAGCGGGGAGTTTTACGGCTGTGGCACATCAAATGGACGTTCCTCGTTCCATGATTACTCGGCAAATTGCTGGTCTTGAGAGTCAGCTCGGCGTTAAGTTGATGACGCGCAGCACGCGCAGCCTATCTTTGACTACTGCAGGCTCCGCTTATTTAGAGAAATGTAGAGTTATCTTAAATCTAGTAGACGCCACAGAATCAAGTTTGGTTCACGAGCAATCTGCTCCTAGGGGACAGATTCGAATTGGCTTGCCCCTCAGCTTTGGGTTACAGGAGTTATTACCCATTTTGATGGATTTTGCAAAACAAAATGCTGAGATCAAGCTAGCAATGGATTTTTCTGATCGACACTCCAATCTAATCGAAGAAGGATTAGACATGGCAGTTCGTATCACCGCAAATCTAGACTCCACGGATATAGTTAGAAAACTCGGTGTTTGCAAATTAATAACCGTAGCAAGTCCAAGCTATTTGGAACTCCACGGCATTCCACTAAAGCCCAGTGATTTAAGAAATCATGAGTGCCTGGATTATTCATTGCAACCGTCGGTCTCATCTTGGACTTATGTGGTGGGAGGTGAACGCAGTAACGTTAGTATTGAGGGTAGATTGGTCGCCAATAACGGTGTGGCGCTGGCCGAGGCTGCTGCAATGGGACTTGGCATTACCAGGCAACCAGACTTTATTGTTGATAGCTTTTTGGAAGATGGAAGGTTGGTACGGGTGTTAGATGACTACGACGCACCTGAGCTTGGAATTTACGCTGTATTACCCAGTAACAGATATATTCCGCACCGAATATCAGTATTGATGGAGTTTATTTCTAGACAATTGTGATCATAGATTTTTTGTGGTTTATCGCTTGATCCTATTGAACTTGACAATTAATCACGCACCAAATAAATACTGAATGCACCTTTTGTGCGCAATATCTTGTGCCTGTAGCACTTGAAATGATGACATAGCGCATGTTAACGCTCTATCAAGGTATGTTTTGATGCATGTTCTAATGAATCCGTTGGGTTCTGTGTGGCACGGGCTTTGCAAAGACAGTTGAGTTATCAACGAAGTAACCAACTAAGTACCTTTTAAGCATATGCCTAATTTCCTTAAGACTGATGAGACTGGTAGTGATCTGCGCCATGATGCCTATGACGACTCTCGTCCATTACTCATGAACTGTGCGTGTGGTCGAGTTCATGGCAAAGATTCTTTGATTGGATGTTCAGATTCCGCTAGAGTGTCGACACTTCAATCGCAGTCAGTGCAATCGGTAGAGCAAACCTCTCAAAACTTTATGGAGGCAGCTTTTATCAAAGCAATGTTCCCCGTTGACTCCGTGCGCCGTGGTTTTTTGAGAGCTGTAGGCGCGAGTACTGCAAGGGCTGCCATTAGCTCAGTATTGCCCCTTGGTGCTTTGCAAGCCATGGCACAAGATAAAGGCTCGATTGAGAAAAAAGATTTGAAAATTGGATTTATCGCAATTACCTGTGCGAGTCCACTGATCATGGCTGAGCCGCTTGGGTTTTACCGCAAGGAGGGCCTCAATGTTCAATTGATGAAGACAGCCGGGTGGGCTCTCATACGAGACAAAATGATTAATAAGGAGCACGACGCAAGTCACTTCCTGTCTCCCATGCCACTTGCGATGAGTATGGGGCTGGGGAGTAATCAAGTTTCAATGAATGTTGCCAGCATACAAAACACGAACGGACAGGCCATAACACTTCATTTAAAGCATAAAAACTTGCGAGATCCCCGTCAGTGGAAAGGTTTTAAATTAGCAGTGCCGTTTGAGTACAGTATGCATAACTTCTTGTTACGCTACTACTTAGCTGAGAACGGGGTCAATCCCGATACTGATGTTCAAATCCGGGTGACACCGCCCCCCGAGATGGTCGCTAACCTTCGAGCAGGAAATATCGATGGATTCCTAGGTCCCGATCCTTTTAACCAAAGAGCCGTCTACGATGAAGTTGGATTTATTCACATCCTTTCAAAAGAAATATGGGATGGACATCCGTGTTGTGCATTTGGAATGAGTGATGAATTTATCAAGCAAAACCCAAATACATTTGCTGCCTTGTACCGCGCCGTACTGACGGCAAGTTACATGGCCAATCAGGATAAAGACCGAGAGCTTATTGCTAAGGTCATCAGTCCCGCTCAGTATCTGAATCAACCAGAAAGTGTCATTACGCAGGTCCTCACAGGTAAATTCGCTGATGGCTTGGGTGGTGTTAGGAATGTTCCTGATCGAGCTAGTTTTGATCCAGTTCCTTGGCAAAGTATGGCAGTTTGGATGCTGACCCAAATGAAGCGCTGGGGATACGTGAAGGGGGATATCAATTACAAGCAAATTGCTGAAAAGGTATTCTTGCTAACGGATGCAAAAAAATACATGGCCCAAGCCGGATTCAAACCGCCAGAGGGAGCGTACAAAAAATTCAAAGTTATGGGCAAAGAGTTTGACCCATCAAAGGCAGAAGAGTACGCTAACAGTTTTGCTATCGCAAAGAAAGCATAACTAAAAATGATTTCTGTTCGTTTGAAGGCAAAGGTATTGTCATTATTGATCTTTGTCGTTTTTCTCGGTATTTGGCACGTCAGTACCTTTACGCCAAGTGGGGTAGGAGTGCTGGGATCTGGTTCGAGCGCAATGACCGCTGAACAGCTCGAATATCAAAAGCTGATGGGTAAAGATGTAGGTACACAAAAAAGTACCGGTTTCCCCTCGCCTGATCAAATGGCTAAAGCGATCGCAAAGCAATTATCAGATCCGTTTTATGACAACGGGCCCAACGACAAAGGGATCGCTATACAGCTGGGGTATTCACTGCTGCGGGTAGGGCTGGGGTTTTTCTTGGCCGCATTGGTCGCTATTCCGTTTGGATTTGCGATTGGAATGAGCCCATTGCTATTCAGTGCATTTGATCCCTTTATTCAGATTTTAAAACCGATTAGTCCATTGGCTTGGATGCCGCTTGCTTTGTACACCATCAAGGATTCTTCGCTATCCGGTATTTTCGTTATCTTTATCTGCTCAGTGTGGCCGATGTTAATCAATACTGCATTTGGTGTTTCATCCGTTAAAAAGGAATGGCTGAATGTGGCGAGCACCCTTGAGGTGAGTCCCCTCAGAAAAGCATTTTTGGTTATCCTCCCCGCTGCAGCGCCCACCATACTCACTGGTACGAGGATAAGTATGGGGATTGCTTGGTTGGTTATCGTCGCCGCTGAAATGCTGGTGGGTGGAACGGGTATAGGCTATTTTCTTTGGAATGAATGGAATAACTTATCTTTGACAAGTGTTATTTTTGCAATTTTATTAATTGGTATTGTCGGCATGCTACTGGATACCTGTTTTGCGCAGTTCCAAAAATGGGTGACTTATGTTGAATGAGACAACCAGCAACCACGGCGCGCAAGTGGACTTAAAAGCGCATTCAAAACCAACATCAGATTCCAATAAACATGCATTTCAATCCGGACACTTTTTACAAGTTCAAGGATTGTCTAAGTATTATTCCAAAGCCAAGCCTGTTTTCACGGGGGTCAATTTCAATATTGACAAGGGAGAATTCGTTTGTATTATTGGCCACTCCGGGTGCGGTAAAACAACTATTTTGAATGTACTCGCAGGCTTAGACACTGCCTCAGAGGGATACGTCTTTATGGACGGTCGGGAGGTGAGGGGGCCTAGCCTGGAGCGCGGGGTCGTGTTTCAGAGCCACGCATTGATGCCTTGGTTTACGGTTCGACAAAATATTGCGTTTGCTGTTCGTTCCCGGTGGCCAGATTGGGACCATTTGGAGGTCAAACGCCACGTGGAGAAATTCGTTGAAATGGTTGGTCTCAGCCATTCACTTGAGAAAAAGCCCTCTGAGTTATCGGGCGGTATGAAGCAAAGAGTTGGGATCGCGAGAGCATTCTCAATTCATCCAAAGATGCTCTTGCTGGATGAGCCTTTTGGGGCTCTAGACGCTTTGACCCGAGGGACCATTCAAGATGAGTTAATGGGTATTGTGAGACGCACCCAGCAAACCGTCTTTATGATTACACACGATGTGGATGAAGCGATATTACTCGCAGACAAAATTATTTTAATGAAAAATGCTGTCGACACTGCAGGATCGTTCACTCCTGGAGGCATCGCTGAAATTGTGAATAATCCTCTACCGACCCACCGTATAAGATCGGAGTTGCACCACATGAAAGGATACTATGAACTGAGAAATCACATCGTAGATTTCCTGATTGGAGCAACAAAAAAATCCCTTAATCAAACTGTCTAAATATCAATAAAGGAGCAATGCATGAACCGATTAATGGTCACAGAGAAAATAATTTCTACCAAAGTCTCAAAAGGGATTAAGTGGGAAGCCGTTGCAAAAAAAGTGGGTGAGTCCAAAGAATGGACGACTGCGCTTTGCTTAGGGCAGATGACCGCAACGCCTGCTCAAGCAAAGGTGATTGGTAAGATATTTGGCCTCTCCGCTGAGGAGCAAAAATGGTTGATGGTTGTGCCCTATAAGGGGTCTTTACCAACTCCTATACCCACAGATCCCTTAATCTACCGTTGGTACGAAATCGTAAATGTCTACGGCACTACTATTAAAGAACTGATTCATGAAGAGTTCGGCGACGGAATCATGAGCGCTATCGATTTCAGCATGGATATTGAGCGTCAACCAGATCCTAAAGGCGACCGAGTTAATGTTGTTTTATCGGGTAAATTCCTCCCCTATAAAACATATTGATGGCTTTCACCCTCGACCCGTCACCCAGTGGATCAAGAGGCTGTGTATTTCTTCACAGTCTTTTTATCCGCAGGGTTCAAAGGTGTGAGTCAGATAAGTACGTAAGTCCGTAAGTCCGTAATTACTAAAGTCTGCGTTTCGTTATTCTTTTTCGTATTTTTGATAATTTTTCATCAAAATCGTAATCATCTGACTCTTCAAAATCAATGTAATTTTTTCTTATTTGTGGAGGACGTTGTTTGCCTTTGTGCTTGATTGGGCAAAAATAGGATTCAGTTGCACCAATGATTGCGCTCACCCAACCCACAACACCCACTGCGTATGCGCAGTAAGTGCAGTGAAATTTTGATATCCAATCTAAATATCTAAGTTGTTGCCTGTCGAAAATGATGAAATCTGATCTCTTAAATTTATCCAATTTGTAGATTGGAAAGCAGGTCAACTGGTAAAACCCAACAAATAGATCAAGAAACAAAATAGGAAAAACCATCGCATAAATGATGGGGCCAGTCAAAAGATTAATTGGTTTTGACCGTTTGATCAACGCAATGAGACCCAACTGATTGTTGGCCTGTTTTTGGATGATGAAGACTTTATGTTCGTTCTTAAGCATGTGGGGTACTGAGTCAAGTTCAGTTATGACTAAATTTTCAACTCAACACCGCAAGCGCATCTTGATAAATGTCAATAAAGGCACAAGCCTGTCGGTCTTAGTTTGTTCGTAAACCAAGAGTTTGTAAACCAAGAGTTTGTAAACCAAGAGCAATGTAGGTGCACTTTACGGATTAAAGATCAAGTCAATATTACGCTCAGCCAATTTGATATTCAAAAATATTAAATACCTTCGATAATAGTTAGGACCGTTTCAGCATTCCTTTGTCTACCCCCAATAATTGCTTGGTACTCAGGGCTGTTATACCAAGTTGTTGCGGCCTTCTTATCTGAAAATTCAATCACTACAACTCGCTCACACTCTAGGTTGCCCTCTATTTGAGTCATTTCACCGCCACGAATGATGTATTTGCCGCCGTATTTTTCAATCGTTCCTGGCACATTAACCGCATACTCCTCCTTGTAAGCTGCAGTATCTTTGAAGTTAACTTGACCGACCACATAAGCTTTGGGCATATATCTTTTCCCCCCCGAGAAGTTAAAACGGTTACGACACTTACAAGACTAAGTCCTGATTACTGAGCGGTGAGCCGCTTGGCATAGGACTTCGCGTAGGCAGGAGATCTAAACAATAGAACTGGGTCATTGGTCGGTGCAATACCGTTAGCGATAACCAAAGGATCAAAGTTGATTTTTTCACAAGCTCCACCTGCTTCGGGAGTGACTGCGTTGATGGTTAATACACCCGCTTTAATTTCCTGTCGTTCGCTGGGCCAGTAGACAGTTGGGTCATTTTGCTCATCCCCGGGCTCTCCTATGGTGACTATCATATTCCAGCTAATAGTTCCTTCCTTGGCTCTGTTTGTCAGATCCTCATCAAGAAAGCGAGCGGGAGCTGTTTTGAGTTCTTCATCGGTAAGTCGCTTTACGCCGGAGACAGGCTCGAAATGCCAGCGAACAAGAGTTGATTTCTTGGATGCATTGATAAATTGGAAGGTGTGAACGCTGTAGAACTCACTGTTCGCATAACTGCTGGGTGGATTGTGAGTGGCCATGAATTCACCTAAAGCTTTAACGTCAGGATGGGTGTCTCGAAAATCTTTTTGTTTTTGTGGATCGGGTTTGCCAGTAACTGGGTCCGGCAGGTTGGCAACCATCGAATCTAAAAATGTTTGCGGAGTCGCTGCACCAAAGACTGGCACATTCAACATCGTGAAGTGTTGAAAACTGTTCTTACTCAGCTTGAACTCAACCGCGAGTCCTCTTGGACTCTTAGCTGTATCTGGAGCTTTGGGGTTCCCCCCAGCCAAGGAAAAGCGGGCTACAAACGGAATACTCTTGCCTGAGAACAGGGCAGATGATGAGTACTTCTTTAGTTCCTTGGACCCTACAAAAGTACCGTTTGCGCAGATGCCCAGTATATGATTGCGACGAGCGCCAGGAGTGACTCCGTTTAATTTCTCCATCGTAGTGATCACTTCGTCTGCCGAGGGTTGTTCTGCCCAAGCGGACAAGCAACTCGTAAAACCAAGGAGGAAGAAAAGTGTTTTAAGTTTAGTATTCATATTATTCAGAAACGGTTTTACTGCAAGGTTGTTTACTTAACAGTGATCTCAATCGTCTTTGCGAGTTTAGGGCCATATGATTGATGCGCTCCGTT
>CAJAYT010000107.1 GCA_903949285.1 uncultured Burkholderiales bacterium | reverse complement strand
GACCTGACTCGCAGTGCTGATTTAATCAATGCCTGGGCCCAAGCGTCCCAGTGGGCGCAAAACCCAGGCTCCGAGTCCAAGCAATACGAGACGCAGTTGATTGGCTCAAGTGGTTGGCAGATTTATTATTTCAGAGACAACGCGTGGAGTAACCCACTCTCAAGCTCGGGCTCTGTGAATAGCGCAAACACCAGCACCCCGTCCTCAGGGATGAACGGCGTACCGGACGGTATTCGAGTCGAAGTTCAATTACCCCCAAGCCTTGGCGGAACCTTGGTGAAGGACTGGGTGCGTCCGTCCTTCAGTATCAATAGGTCCTAGTCCTAACCAGAGTCCTAGCTGCAGTAAAAGTCCTCGTACAAGTAAAAACAAAACGCCTTTGACCCAACACGTGCGCCAATCTATTCCAACCAATCCCCCCCGAAGTGAGAAGGGAATGGCCATCTTAATGGCCATGCTCACACTTGCGCTCGTCTCGACGCTTGCCGCGGGTGTCTTGTGGCAGCAGTGGCGCGCGCAAGAGGAGGAGACCTCTAGTCGATATGAAGAGCAAGCCACCTGGTTACTGGGTGCAGCACTGGACTGGGCAAGAGTTATTTTGACAGAGGACTCCAAAGCGAGTAATACCGATAACAAAACCGAGCCCTGGTCTATACCGCTTCAAGAGACACAACTCTCCTCCTTTTTAGCGGCGAGCAGTAGCGGTGTGACCAATAACGCCTCCGATTCGGTGGGAATCAATGAAGCACAGGCCGAGAGAATATACATCTCGGGGCGTATCACTGATTTGCAGTCTCGGCTCAACGTCTTTAATTTGTACAACGCGGGTCAGGTCTCTACGCCGGATTTGAATGCGTTGACACAACTCTTCACCTTGCTCGGGTTACCCCAGTCAGAGCTGAACCGGCTGGTCCTTGGGATGGGTGCCATGTCAAGCAACTCCAATACACCCAATCAACCCAATCAACCCAATCAACCCAATCAACCTAATCAACCTAACCAACTTGCACAGTTTGCAACGCCTCAGCGCATCGAGCAACTGAGTTGGTTGGGCCTCTCGGCCCAAACTTTATCTACGATTTCTCCTTTTGTGACCTGGTTACCTGTGCGCACCCCGCTCAACTTGAACACTGCCCCCCCGCAAGTGCTCGCTGCGAGTTTTAAGGACTTAAGCCTTAGTAATGCACAAAAACTTGCTCTAACCAGGGATGCCCAGCCCTGGAACACGCTGGAGGATGCAACAAATGCACTCAATGCTGTGACCAAGGGTGGGGCGATGGGTGGTGGTAGTCTAAATAGCGCCCAATTCGCATTAAACTCTAATTACTTTCAGGTCTTTGGCAGGCTTCGATTTGATGACTTGGTGTTTACGGAACGAACCGTTTTACAAAGAGCAAATCAGCAAACCTTGATCTTGTGGCGCGAGAGAAGAGCCGCAGGGGCTGAGCCCGGATGTTTTTCTACAATAGAGCCACCATGCTAATCATTGCACTACCCCTTCTGGCTCCATCAAAGGCTTCAGGAAAGTCTCTAACGGCTTCGGCTAATTCAGCTGCTCATTCAGCAGTCCCTCATGCCTTCAGTCATGCGTTCAGTCATGCCTACAGCTATCACTACTGGCTGAGTCCTAACGGCCTATCAACCAGCCTCAGTGGTCAAGCAGCTGCTGCGCAGCTCCCGAAAAACGCTGGTGAAGTGGTCGCCGTCATCCCTTGGCAGTGTGTCTCATGGCACGCGCTCAAAATCCCTGCGTTCAGTCCATTCACCTCCCAAAAATTATCCGCCGTACTCAGCGGTATGCTGGAAGACCAGCTGTTGGATGATGTCTCGGCGCTTCACTTTATTTTGCCAAGTAATATTCGCGACCATATACAAAAGGGTCAAGAGGTGGTCATCGGGGTATGCGCTCAAGACTGGTTGAGACAGGCAACCAAGGGGTTGCAAGATCATGGCATAACGGTGCAGCGTATTGTTTGCGAGTTAACGCCTACGCCTACGCCCAGTCTCTCAACGAATATCAAAATACCTGGTCAAATACCTGATCAAATGCCTTATCAAAAGGGACAAAAGGTACAAAATGTACAAAATGTAGGAGTGGTCCCTGAATTAGATGCCAGCCCTGCGCAAAGCGCTGCCCCAGTATTACATGTCCTTGGTGCACCAAGCGGCGCCCCCGTTGCGGTACTTTGTACAGCTGAGGGGGTCGTTCAACTCCCACAATCCACCTCGGATTGGTCTGCTTTTAAAGCGCTTGGCGCTAAAAATTTGAAAATCCTTTGTGAACCGCACTGGATTCAAAGCACCTCCGATACGCTTGGACGCGAGCCGTCACCTCATAACGTTTCCCAACGCATGTTAAGTGCAACTCAAAGCTACTGGGACGCGGCGACGGGTGAGTGGCAACAATCCAGGAGTCTGCGGTTTTGGAGAGGTGTGCAGAGAAACTACTCCACGCTCAGACATCATCCCCACTGGTCACTTGCCAGAAAAGCATTCATCAGCCTGGTCATCCTCAACTTGGTTGGACTCAACGCTTGGAGTTGGATGCAAAACGCCAATTTACGGGCACGCGAACAAGATCTATCTAAGTTGCTCAAAGAAACCTTTCCAGCCATTGGTCTAGTCGTGGATCCCAGTCTTCAAATGCAGCGCGAGATGAGACGTCTTCAGCATGCAAGGGGACAAAGCGCAGCGGGGGACATGGAGTCCATGCTCGCAACCATTGCCCAGGCATTACCCAGCAACTACAAGCTTCAATCGTTTAGTTACTCCGCCAACGAGCTGAAATTGATCGGCGTATCCAAAGACTTGGTAAGCCCGCTGGGTCAAAGCAATTTACAAAAGGCTGGGTATACGGTTCGGGGCGAGAACATGGTGGTCGGTGGACAAACGGTGCCAGTGCTTATCGTCACTTTTGTGGACGCAGCGAAGTAGTGAGACTTTAGGGCAAGAACTCATCAATTCACTACCGCATTTGCACATCTTGATATATCAACATCTCAACACTCTCAAGAATGACATCACAATCATCACCAAAAAATGAGTAAACACACCGCTGACTCCTCCACTGCTAAACCAATGACCTCTGAGTTTTCAGCTGGATTAACGGCTTCCTTATCAGGTGTTGTTGCACCATTGAGCGCAGTCATAAAGAACTGGATGGCAACACTTTCATTGAGAGAGCAAGTTTTGGTTAAAACGCTCGCATTCATAGTTGCAGTTTAT
>CAJAYT010000106.1 GCA_903949285.1 uncultured Burkholderiales bacterium | reverse complement strand
GACTCAAAGTTACTGCAAGCCTTGAGCCCTGGGATTTAAAAAAAAGAGAGTTCAATTAATCTAGGAGCGATTGAGCAAGTTCGTTTAAGCGGTGATGGGGAGTGACCAAAGCGCTCATCACACTAAAGTGATTTAAGCCAGGCAAGTCCTCGCAAATTGGAACTCTGTGCTCACCCCATGACTCGCGGATGAGATGGTTTTGACGTACAAACTCTGCACTCTCCGCTGCACCCGCAACACTCAGAAACTTTCCAGCACTAGGAGGCGCCATTAGCGCAGGACTACAGCGCAAAGCATCCTCCTGCGTTAGTCTTAAAGAATCACTCAAAAAAGGTGTTTTAGTGAGCGGCAAAAGATCAAACAGGCCGGAGATGGAGAGTCCACTTTTGACTAGATCATTTGGCAACTCTGCATCATAGTCACTCCAGTGGCATGCCATGAGCATCGCTGCAAGGTGGCCACCGGCGGAGTGTCCGATCACATGTATTTGTCGAGGATCTCCGCCCCAATGTTTGATGTTTTTGTGAATCCAGTGAAGGCACTTGACCATTTGCATCGTAATTTGGGGGATAGTGACGTTAGGGCACAAATCATAGTTAGGTACTACAACACAAGCCCCCATTTTGGTAAGGGTTGGCGCAACAAAGGAGTGGTCCGCTTTATCCAAAGAGCGCCAGTAGCCACCGTGAATAAAGACAACTACGGGAGAATGCGGGACCTCAGAGGGGAATATATCCAGGCTCTCTTTATTGGCACGCCCATACGCTACATCAATGACTGCGCGGTGCTCCTTGCGAGCTGCCTCAGAGCGAGTTTGCCAAAGCGCGAAATGGTCCGCATAGTCAGGCACCAATGCGCGGTTGTTATACATACGGTCGTACCACTCAGCGGTGTGCTCACTGTGCTCAGTGTGGGCTGAAGGGCTTGTTTGATCAGGATGTAAGTGCATGAAATTCCTTAGTAAAGACCCAAGATGGTTCGTCGTTTCTCAACCCAGAAATCAACTCCATACCAGAACAGGTAGGACTAGTGTAAATTCTTTTTAGCCTCAAATTAAAAGCTCAATATCACTATTTAAAAGGTCGTGGGCTCAAAGCATTTAACGCAAAGTCGAAAGCCCCCATGGATAGGGGTATGAAGACAGGGTTGAGTGCGAAGTAAAACCGATTTGAAGCACAAAGGAGATGAGTCTGTCGGCAAAGCGTGTAAGGGCTTAGTTGGACACACCGTTTTGTGCGTTGCGAATGGCTGAGCTTGCATCGCTGGCTGCTGTAGGGGCATTGCCAGTTGGGTTTTGAATAACCAAGCCCAAAAGTTTAGCGCCGTGTTCAACCGCAATTGAACCGTAAGAGATGTCTCCGTGGACAATGGATTCTTTGTGAAACTCAACACGCTCGGTTGCGTAAATGTTTCCCTCAACCTTACCCGCAACCATGACGCGGTAGGCAGTAATATCCCCTGAGACCTCCCCGCTTGAGCCTATCGCAACGGTTACCTTGTTGTCCTTGTTGGTCTCAATATTGCCAACCACTTTACCGTCAATACGAACGCTGTCAAGAAGAACCAAGCGACCGTAAATTTGTGTAGTCTTACCAATAATCGTATCAAAACGTTCCTGGGTTGTTGTTAGTGTTTTATCACGAAGTTTCTCAAACATACTTGACTCCAGAAAGGAAGAACTGCACTAACAAAAATGAAGCTTAGTTAGGAAAGCTTAAACAGTGGGCCCAAAGGGCAATACCTGCACAGGGTTCAGCAGATGATCTTTTCTAAACACTTCATAGTGCAAATGAGGGCCTGTCGAGCGCCCCGTAGTCCCGATCTCCCCAATTTGATCGCCTCTCTCGAGCTTATCGCCCTCAGCGACGAGTCGTTTGGACAGGTGTGCGTAGCGGGTCACAAAGCCCTCTGCGTGAGCGACCTCAACGACGTTGCCGTAACTTGCGTCCCAAGAGGACCGAACCACTGTCCCGGGGCCTGTAGTGACGACAGGCGTACCCACGTTGGCAGCAAAATCGAGGCCTTCATGCATGGCAAGTGATCCGGTGAAGGGGTCATTGCGAATTCCAAACCCGCTGGTAATCCTAAAGTCCCCGTGCACGGGAATGCCAGTTGGCAGGGTAGCCAACCACTCTATTTGTTGATCCCATTTGGCGTGAATATCCTTCAGCGCTTCTTGGGTTTGGTTGATATCAAGCAAAGTCTTGTCCAACTCTTGATTAAGGGGGAGCCTGATAAAAGTACTCAAAATTCGCGGTGCAATGAAAGGACCACCGCGACTGTCGTCCTTATTGTGGGACCACTTGTCTCTCAAATTGGTTGGGGTTGCTATTTCCATGAAGTGGTTTTTCAGCGCCTCCAATTGCTTGATCTCAGTGACAGTTGCCTGCAAAGAGTCTCGCATTTTGTCCAAATCTTCGCGGTAAATTGCCTCCATCCGACGCTGTTCGGCCTCGGTCGTCACACCCCCCATGCTGCGGGCAAGCTCGGGGTTGTATTCAACGGCGATTTTGAAACCAACAAAATGCAGCAAAAAGCCCAGCATCAATAGCGTGAACGCGGCAACGCTAATGCTTGCCAAAACCGTGCGTAAGGTTATCGAAATTGTTTTTACAGAACCCGTAGGTCCTGATAGCCACATCAATTGCATCTGAAAAAAATCTCTAATCTACTAAATAATGCCCTTAGCTCCGCCTGCCCCAGGCAGGCTCGGACCCAAGCCGAACACCACCGAATTTGAAGACTCTCAGGTGGGATGTCCATTTTATGCAATCCCTCAAAATTAACAATGAGAAATCGGGAAATTATTGAAATATATGCTAATTATTAGTACTTAAGAAGTATTAAATAGAGGATTTTCCCGATTAAACAACCCGCCTAAAAGTTGCAATCCTCCTAAAAAACCCAGGTCGAGCAGTACAAAATGGCGGGCAAAGTGGCCGCCCAAGCCCAAAAAAATCGGTTCAATCCAAAAAACAAAAAGACCAGGAAGTGAAAAACCAGGGCAATGGAGCAAAAGACCCAAGCCAACTTGACGTTGACCAATGCCAAGGGCATCAGCGCCTCCCAAAGGATGAAGGACCAACTGCAAAGGATAGCAATGGGTCTTCGGGCCAAGATACTTCCCGCGCTCAAGGGTCCAAATACCCCTGTATTCAAAAATATGGGCATACATATGCCCGTGATCCACTCCTTACTGATGAGTTTCACCCAACCAGACATGAAGTAAGAGGTTATGGAGTGAATGCTGATGTACCAAAGGGTTACGACCCACCCCACCCCATCGCCTACAAACAAGGCGCTGGTCTGACCCACCGCCAATCCGCAGGTGAGCACCAGGGTCATAAAGTCACTCCCACCGTTAAAGGCCCCCCTCCAACGCACGAGAAGAACTAAATTAGAGAGGAATAAGAACCAAGCACTCCAGATACCCACGCCTATGAGCACCAAACTCAGCGCCGCTGTAAGTCTGAGAGCCAATAAGGTCTTGTAACCTAATGGGCTGAGCAAGATATCAAACATCCAGCGGATGAACCTTTGGTTTGATGGGATATCTGCGCGTTGCAGGTGCCAGGCCCAAATGCCCTCCTCCTGCGTGTAGGGCAGGAGCTTGAAGTACTCGAGTGTTTGGACCAACAAACTTAAGGAAAATAAGATCTCAACACACCTGGACGCAAGGATCAAGCTCATGTTGACTCCTGATTCAGACTCTCTTGGGCTCCCCCATTGGCCTGTACGTCCTTGAGATGATGGTGATTGTTGGGGTCAGTTGCACCCTCATTTGAACGCAGTCGCAAGACTGGGGAGATCATCAGCACATGCGCCTCTAAGGAATGCGCTGGATCCGGTTGATTCAGCTCGGGGTTGGCTCCCTGGGTCTCCCTCTTGTCCTTTAACAGGCGAGCCTTGATTGTTGGACTATTGAGTTGCAAGCGGATCTCGAATTGGTACTCCAAAGGAGCAGTGCTGCGCGCGATACAAGAGCTAACGCGCTGGCGTACGAAACGATTGACGAAACGATTGACCAACTGATAACTGACCAATTTCTTGGCATCCTCCCCCTCTCCCAGCGCTTGGAGATCGTTGGCCAAATGCTCAACTAAATTTTGATGCGCAAGCGCAATGTTGACACTGGGGTTGTGAAAGAGGTTTAGCACATTTCGTGTAGCCCTGGGGTAAATCAACTCAAACGTCGACCAACCAACTCCGGACACAGTTGATTGGGAGTGATCGGGATTTTGAACTCCAAGTGAGCGGGTGCGAACGTACAACTGGGGCTGCCAACCCAGTGAGTGGTAAAACTTCCAATTCGGGAAGAATGCTCGCAACAAAAAAAGCCAAGGACCCTGCACTGTTTTAGTGGTCACCAATAATGTGGCCAACAACAACAAAAAATAAAATACAAGAATGGCTCGGCTCATTGTGGTTCAACAAAATAAATGACGCACCCAGCGCAACTATGTTTTAGAGTGCTAGTGGTGATTTTAAATAACTTCTTTATTCAGACTTAATAAGCTCCAACACATTATTCAAATATTGTTTTTTGCCTGATTTTTTAGATTAAAAATCCACTGTAAGTAATTAATCTGGAGTTTCTAAAAAAAAACTCATTAATTGTCAAAATATGCCTCTAACTCTGAGAAAATTGCAATCTGAAACAAATGGATGGGCTTTTTACGCCTTGCCCCCCAGTGTGGACAAGTCCATTTGAACAAGTGAATAAAATTACAAGATGTCGACCACTAAAGTCTCTAAAAACGCTCTATCCTTTGATATCAAAAGTGCTCTATTGCCACTGGAGAGTGTGATCATCCGCTCAGACGATATGGGCCAAGTTGAGGCAGATTTAGATTCGCGTTTCTCCAAGCATCCTGATTTCTTCGACAACGATCCAATCATGATTGACTTGACGCAAATACAAGAGCACGCCGCCTCCGGTGCGCTTGACCTTCAAAAGTTATGTCAAGTGCTGAAGAAATACAAAATGAACCCGGTTGCACTTCGATCGAACAATCCAACTCACCACGCTTGGGCCGAATTGTCGGGATTGTTTTTAATCACACAGTCACAAATGCCTTCTGAGCCCAAAAGGGCCAGTGCGCAAGCGGTGCAGGGTACTGTTGAGAACAAAAGCGCTGATTTAGAAGTCGCTACGCCCGCGCCCGCCCCCTCCATCTCAGTACCACCTGTTGGTGCGCCGTCCCAGTTGAATGCTCCATCAGGGGACTCAGCAAAGGTTGCAGACTCAAGCGGCGCCCCAGAGGTTGTCCCGTCCAGTTGCGCACTCATCATTGATAAGCCACTGCGCTCGGGCCAACACGTTTATGCAAAGGGACGAGACCTTGTCGTAATGGCGATGGTCAACCCGGGTGCTGAGATCATGGCGGACGGACACATCCACGTCTATGCGCCCCTTCGCGGTAAAGCCATCGCAGGTGCTAGGGGGAACAAAGATGCCAGAATTTATACCACCTGTTTAGAAGCTGAATTGGTATCGATTGCGGGTGTTTACCGCACTAGCGACACACCAATTCCCAAAGAGGTTGCCGGGAAATCGGCGCAAATCCGGTTGATTGACGATAAATTGGTCATGCAACCCAAGTAAACTCTTGTTGTAATTTTTTATTTTATTAAAGGACTGTAATCCATGACAAAAATTGTTGTAGTGACCTCTGGTAAAGGAGGTGTGGGTAAAACAACAACCAGTGCAAGTTTTGCCTCTGGGCTTGCCCTTCGTGGACATAAAACGGTTGTCATTGATTTTGACGTTGGACTGCGAAACCTAGATTTGATCATGGGATGTGAGCGAAGGGTTGTGTACGACTTTGTGAACGTCATTAACCAAGAGGCCACACTCAACCAAGCGCTGATCAAAGACAAGCACACAGATAACCTCTTTGTGCTCGCTGCGTCACAAACCAGGGACAAAGAGGCCTTGACCCAAGAGGGTGTAGAGCGAATTTTGCGCGAACTCGCAGACATGGACTTTGAGTACATCATCTGTGATTCACCTGCAGGTATTGAGACCGGCGCATTGATGGCGATGCATTACGCTGATGAGGCATTGGTCGTCACCAACCCAGAGGTATCTTCAGTTCGCGACTCAGACCGCATTTTGGGTATGCTTAGCAGCAGAACACTCAGAGCCATCAACGGCTCAGAGCCGATCAAAGAGCATTTGCTCGTTACACGCTACAACCCGTTGAGAGTTGAGGAAGGCCAGATGTTGTCGATCGAGGATATCCAAGATATCCTGCGCATCCCGCTCATCGGCGTAATTCCTGAATCAGAGAACGTACTTCAAGCCTCTAACCAAGGCGTGCCCGCGGTTCACTTAGATAAGACCGAAGTCTCTGAGGCTTACCTTGATGTGGTTGATCGGTTTTTAGGGGAAGATAAACCGCTTCGGTTTATTGAGGCTGAAAAGTTGGGCTTGCTCCAGCGCCTCTTTGGAAGGAGATAAGTATGTCCATCTTGTCTTTTCTGCTGGGTGAGAAAAAGAAGTCTGCAAACGTTGCCAAAGAACGCTTGCAAATTATCTTGGCTCATGAGCGATCTGGGCGCAACGCAGCTGAACCCGATTACCTCCCCGAACTTCAACGCGATTTGATTGCTGTACTCAGTAAATATGTAAAAATAAATGCCGAGGATATACGAGTTAATCTTGAACGCCAAGATAACCTAGAAGTTCTAGAGGTCAAGATCGAGTTGCCTGATTCGCGTTGATTACACCGCGTCCACTGCAAAGCGTTTAGATTCAGTATCGCCGGGTTAGCAAATCAGTTTTGATGTTGTGAGATCCCGGCGTACAAACAAATTGCCGTAGCCGCTGCAACGTTCAACGACTCCTCACCTGAGGGCTGAGCTATTTTGACGCTCTGATCAGCAATAGCTAGGAGCTCACCTCGAACACCTTGCCCCTCGTGTCCAAAGACCCATGCGCAGGGCGTTGGGATACGTCGGGTCAGTTGCAAATCGTGCAAATACTCGCCCTCATGCGAGCTTGTACATAAAAGCGGTATCTGCAAGCGCCGCACATCCTCAATAGACGCTGACTCAATGAGTTGCAGACTAAAGTGCGCACCCATACCCGCTCTGAGCACCTTCGTGGACCACAGTCCAGCAGTTCCTTGCAATGCAATAATTTGCTTGTAACCAAATGCTGCTGCGCTCCTCAGTATGGAGCCCACATTCCCCGCATCCTGAACCCGGTCTAGTACAACGCTTGCAAGCAAAGGGTTCAAGTCTTGTACTTTAGGTGAAGACACCAAGAAACCAACATTTGCAGGAGAGGGGAGCGTACTGATGAGCTTAAAAAGACTGTCATGTAAGATACTTACACGTTTGGCCTTTTGTAACCACAGAGGATACGCCTTAGGTAAGCGCTCCAAACGGTAGGACTGGGTGCACACCAAATGCTCGAGCTCGACCCCTTTGTCAAATGCTGCGCTACAAAGGTGTTCACCCTCTAACCACAATTCACTCGCATCCCTATAGGCCCTTGCATCGGACTGGATGCCTCTAATCCTTTTGAGCAACGAATTATCCTTAGATTGAATGACCTCTAAGGGTTGGTGCTTGGTGTCAGAGTCGCTATTCATCAAGCGATTATAGTGAGCCGTAAGGGTGGGGCCAAATTTCAAGGCTTGAGAAGTAAGGCCTCAGTACAAGCTTTGGGCGACACTGGCCTCTTTGATAACGGGAAGTTCTGATAAGGTGAATTGGTTAACCACCTCTTGAGGGACGTAGATACCGTAGCCCTGAAAGTAAAACTTGAGTTGCCTTATATTTTCACTATACACTTTAAAAGGCGCAACTCCGTAAACACTTTGTGAGGCACCCGCTGCAAGGGCGATGACGGATACTTTATTTTGCATATCCATTACACAAAGATTGGTTGGTGCAGTGGCCATAATGTGGACAAAATTTCCTTGCTTGCTTGGATGCAAAGCAGTCAAACTGGGTGATTCTGATTGCCAATGGCAACTTGAAGTGTTTTGTTGCTGGGCCACTACCCCAGTTGGCACTGCAGTGGTTGCAGGGTAAGTGCTCACAACAATGGGAGAACTCTCCTTTGTGTTCTGAGTCACCTTTTGCTGTGAGGCCTGTGTTTGTGGGCCCTCAAATTGACTAGACTGCACCCCGGCAGATCCTGAGCTGGCGAGTACGACTGAATTGGCAACCGGCGAGGGCTTATGGGTTATCAAAGCGTCCCTGACCCAAGTCGTTAACTGCGCGTATTGCAAACCCAGCTGTGCGCTTCGTTGGCTTAGGTCGTAGGCTAATAACCCAGTTGCCATACTACCCATCAAGATCCATAAAAATTTAGAGTGCCACATTGATTGCAAAACAGCGGAGCTACCGGCCCCACCTACCCCGCGCAAGACGCGAGCAAGCACTGCAAACTGGCCTTTGAATCTTGTTTCTAAGTATTCATAAATGCGCGCGATACGCAGCCCTAAAGGGGGTTTTGGAGGCTGCAAGGGAACGATACGTTGAACTGGATTACCCAGTGCTTGCTCTTGCACTTGAACTTGTGGCTCAGTAAAGCGAAATCCTAAGATAGATAAGACTCTTTCTCCTGCACGGAGTTTAATAGCTTCAGTGTAAAAGAGTGAGCTTCCCCCGTCCTCTAATTGCCTGAGTTGGTCAACCGATAGAGAAGCTTTTCTAGCCAACACCGAAAGGCCTATGCCGGCCGATTGACGCAGTGACTTCAAGGTCACCCCGTCCGATGTTTGCCAATCCATGTTACTCATAATTATTTACTGCTCACCAGGAGTGAAAAAAATAAAGTCTATAGTAAATGTATGAAGGAGCAATGACGAAAAAGATACTCCCCTCGCAACTCGCTTGAATTTGTAAACGGGAATGAAGGGGATTTTAGTCCTAATCGGTTAAGGCGCGCCAACCCTTTTAAGCGCATGGGCGCGTCCAACCCATCCGTGCAGTGTGGTCCCGCGTACGGGCTAGACGGAAGTTTTAGAACTTAACGATTAAACCACTTTGAACAACGTTTGAGCGCTCATCACTCAAAACACCAGTACCCGTGAAGCGGGTTACTTCGAGTTTAAGTGAATAAAGTTTTGACAAATCATAAGCAGCCTCGCCCCCAGCTACCCAGCCGTTACCGGTAACATCTGCTTCAACTGAGTGCGCAACACCCAGCACTGCGCCAAACTCAAAGCGACCAATTGAGTACAGCTCTTTAACGCCTTTAAGAATGGTGACATTCGCACCCACGTCGCCTTGGCGACCTGCAGAGTACTCAGCTACTACTTTAAATCCAGACTCGCCCAGCGGCAAAGCTGCTGATACGGCAACCAAGTTTTTACCTGAATAAGAATCGTAGCCACCGTCTATGCCAAGTTGAAACGTTGACTCACGCTCATATTCAATTGCACCCTTTGAGCTCTCAGAGGCACCCTCGTGTGAAGCAGCAGCCTCGTGGGCTTGAGCGCCAAAGGCCATCGACAATGCAATTAATAGAATTAGTTTTTTCATAAAGGTTCTCGCTTATCAAACAAGTTTCAACAAAATCAACGTTGTAGAAGATCAACTACAAATCAAATCGACTTGAAGAGTTGAAACTTGAGTTCGAGCCCAGGAGACTTGATAAAAATGTAATTCAGGGATTTTTCACTATTTTTTAGAACTTTATAACTCTATTGATACGCCCTAAAGCCTCCCCTAGTAAAGTATTCCAAACTCTATCAAAAATCTATTTTGACTCGCACCCCTCATAAAGAGGGGATTGGCTGAGCTTAGGTGAGAGGCCTCTGCTCGTAGGTAGTAAATTCCAGCCTGAAGCGTTGGGGTAATCGTTACAGAGTTGGCGTTGGAGAAAGTCTGAGACTCGATATCGGTTAGCAAAGCGTTGGTTGATATATAAAGTCTCTCTAACCTCAGCGGAATGTGGACTTGCCCGCTAAGTCCAAGGAAGTTGATATCGGCTGGGACTTTGTAATTGATGATGCTTGCTACGCCATTAGTGGATATGGGCGATGGGAGTGCGCTCACTGCGTGAGCGGGAATGTAGGTGTACTGAAAATACGGCGTGAACGACCATTGGCCAAGGCTTAAGCTGTGAATAACGTTAAAAATTTGGGCGTTATTTTGCAGTACTGGGGTTACAAAGGTCTGCACTGGAACGCCTTGCAAAGGACCTCCCCACATCAGAGTAGTTGTATTGTTCGAGTCCTGTGCAAACGAGCCCCCGACACCTCCCCATTTGTAATCGCCTGAATAAAAACCGTCATTCAGGGTGGTAAAAAAACTATTGGATCCATCCCTGTAGTTGAATTGAACACCCCGGCTGATTGTGTTGTTGTGTCGCTCTAGTAGTCCGCGCTGAATATTTTGATTTTGGTAGGTAAACGGATTTTCATAGCCAGGCATGGACAGTAGCTTACCCACCATCAACGACCAGTGAGTGTTCAATTCATAGGACAAATAGGCATGAGGAATTTCTCCGTAAGGCGAATATGCAGCAGAACTGGAGATCCCCTCACCAAGACCAGGCATTAAATACTTTCCAGCCTGAATGTAGTACTGTAGTAAGTTGGCACGGCCTTGCACGATCAGCTGCGCATTTGAAAGAGAGTAATTTTCTTTGCCCGTATTTTGAAACTTCTCAAAGCTCCCTAATCCACTCAATGCCATTGAGAATTGCGCACTCCCAGTTTGCTCAAAATCACGCGTTGGAGAATTTGCAGTAAATTGCAAAGTCTCATTCATCTGAGTTACGCTCTTGGGTTCAGCAAGTGCGCTTAGAGGCAATACACTCAAAACAGCGCAAAAGGCAACCGTCAATAGGGATGATGAACGAGTAGGTTTCTTCATTGAATAAATCAATTAATTCGTAACAAGAACCTTATCTTAATACGCGCTTGGGTCTATCTATTCCCCGCTAATGTCCCAAACTAGCCGCTCAGATACTAAGTGCTGATAAGTCTCTTCGTCAAAGACTCCCCCGTCCAAGTCTTGAAAAGTTTCCAAGGTGGGTTCGAGTACTTCGGGTCCAGTCAACATATTGCCTGCAAACTGCTATGAGGTACGCTCATATGATCACACCAATCTTTGCACTCACCTCCAATGTGAGCAAAGCTTTCACCTGAACTCGTTAATACGGGGATCTGCCTTTGTCCGCGTCCAGTGTCCCGATAAGGTTCTCAACAATTTCTTTTGAATTTAATCCCTGCTTAATGAGCTCGATAGGACAGCAGAAATCAAATATAAGAATAATTACTCCGCATAGCCAGGATTAACCCGGTCTATCACTCGCATCATCGCCTCGAAATACAGCCGCTCTCGTTCTGATCTGGGGTGACGATCATTCACATTTGGAGTACGTACTTTGTCAATGACGGCTTGCTCTAAAACATGAATAGGTTTACCTGTACTCATCGCTAACACCTGGGTTTTACAAGCACGCTCTAGTTTGTAGAGTAATCGGTAAGCCTGTGCGATGGTCTCACCCACCGAAATCACGCCATGGTTTTTAAGAAACATTACCGATTTGTTTTCCATCAATCCAGCAAGACGTTCGCCTTCGTTTAATGTTGCAGCTAAGCCGGTATAGGTATCGTCATAAGCAATTTGACCATCAAAAAAAGCAGCGGTTTGCGTAGCAGGTAGTAAACGGTTGTCCTCGAGCATATTTAAAGCAAGTGCCCAAGGTTGGTGGGTATGCAAAACCACTTTGGCGCCAGTAAGTCTGTGTAAAGGTGCATGGATACTTTGGGCAGAAAGTTCAACAACGCCTTGGCCTTCTAGGGTTTTGCCAGCTTCGTTGAAAACCATGATGTCGCTGGCACGCGCCTCTGACCAATGCAAGCCAAATGGCAAAACCATGTATTGGTCCTCACGACCTGGCACACAAACTGTGAAATGGTTATCAATGCCTTCATCAAAACCGTCATGAACAGCCAGTCGAAGAGCAGCAGCCAAATGGATCTTAGTTTGCCGAATGGGGTCAGGGCTTATTTGTGTGGGAAGTGTATGTACTGACATGGTTTAATTCTTTTTACAAAATCACTAGTGTCCGGTTTAATTGACCCAATTTTAGAAGTAATCCAGTATTCATGAGCTTTTCCAGATGATTTATTTTGGTGCCGATTTGAACTCAAAGTCCACTAAAGTCGATATTTCACTATCTGGCATGTTTTTCAGCTAGAACAAATCCAAAAAAATAAACGGAGTGCTCAAAAGCTAGGTGCTTAAAGCACATCACGACGTTTTAACGCTTTGGCAAAACTGCTGCGACGGGAGCAAAAGAGCGGCGATGCCAAGGCGTTGCGCCGTAGGTCTTCAATGCATCCATATGGGCTTTGGTGCCGTAACCCTTGTGCTGAGCAAAACCGTACTGTGGATACTCAGCGTCCATTTGCGTGCACCAGTGATCACGACTGACTTTGGCCAAAATGGAGGCTGCAGATATGCAGTCCAAAAGTGAGTCTCCTTTGATAACCGCCCGTGCTGGCACCAAAAGCTTAGGCACTCGGTTACCGTCTACCCAAATGCGGGATGGGCTAACCTTTAAACCCTCTACTGCTCGGGTCATGGCGAGCATGGTCGCTTGCAAGATATTTAAAACATCAATTTCCTCTGCGCTGGCCTGGGCTACGCAAAAGGCAATGGCCTTGCTTCTAATTTCTTGATCAAGGCGCTCCCTACTTTTTGGCGTGAGTTTTTTAGAGTCCGCTAAGCCTGCAATGGGCTGCGCTGGGTCCAATATAACTGCAGCCGCCATCACAGGCCCAACCAGTGGCCCCCTGCCCGCCTCGTCTACACCGGCAGCACACTCTGACGGATCAAAACCCAGTCGCACAAGGGTTAGCGGATCGTTCACACGCTCCCCCGCGCAAGCAAAGCCTCGATGACAGGAGTGGCAAGAGTCGGTGTATCCCGACTCAGTTCAAGGTGCATATCGTTAAAAGCTTGGGTCATCTCACCCAGAGCCTTCTCATCATTCAATAGCCTGAGCATCCGCGCTGCTAAGGCCTCAGGAGTAGCCTGGGTCTGTAAAAGCTCAGGCACGATCTCCTTACCCGCCAAAATGTTGGGCAAGCCTATCCACGGCAAAAGTCTTTGTGGCCAAATAAGCCAGTAGCTGAACCAGTTCACGTGATACCCAATCACCATGGGACGCTTGAACAGGGCAGCCTCTAGGGTTGCGGTACCGCTCGCCACCAACACCGCGTCACAGGCCGTCAAAGCTTCGTGGGACTGGCCCTTGAGTAATATTAAATTCGCAACAGGTGTTCGCCGCGCTATGCTCTGGACAAGACCCTGGAGGTGGGGAACCACTGGTAACAAAAATACCGCCTGCGGATCACTCTTTTGCATGATCAACGCAGCCTCTAAGAACCTCTTGGTCATTTCTTGGACCTCAGAGGCACGACTACCCGGCATCAATGCAACCACCTTTGCATGTGGATCGACCCCCAAAGCGCGCCTTGCACTCAACTTATCCGGCGCCATCGGTACAACCTGCGCCAAAGGGTGCCCCACATAAGTCGCTGCAATTTGATACTTCTCTAAGATTGCGGGCTCAAAGGGGAAAATACACAACACATGGTCAACACTTTTTGCCAGAGTCAGCGCCCTTTTGGCACGCCAAGCCCAGATAGAGGGGCACACAAAATGCAAACAAGGAATGGCTGCAGCTTTTAAAGAGGCTTCTAAATTGAGATTAAAGTCAGGTGCATCGACACCAATGAAGAGGTCGGGCGGATTGTTAAGGAGTTCTTTTCTTAGCGCCTTGCGAATACCGAGTATTTCGCGAAGGTGCAACAGCACTTCAAAATATCCCCTGACTGAGAGTTTGTGTGCAGCCCAAAGAGCTTTAAATCCCAAGGCACACATTGCATCCCCACCGATACCGTAAATCTGAGCATTTGGCCAACGAGCCAATATACCTTTGATCAGTAAACTTGCCAGCAAATCCCCAGATGACTCACCCGCTACCATCGCAATGCGGGGGGCATGGGTAGCATCAAATGCGCGCAAAGCGGCTGACGGGGTATTTAATGAGTCTTGCAAAGCGAGATGGTCTGAATGAGTATTTGAGTTAAGTAACACCAATACCTAATCCGTGAAGGAGTATGCATCTAGCAACTTGGACTTTGAGTGGGACAGAAACCGAGACTGGTCTAGCGTTAATTAACTTGAGATTAGCGAACAATACCTCGCTCAGCGCTGGGAGCGTTCAAGAAATCAAGCATCATTTTCACATCCGGTGCAGCCTGTGCATGGGTCTGCTCAAGCGCTTGAATACCGCTCTTAGACTGCTCAAGGGTTAAGCCGTCACGGTAAAGTAGCTTATGCATTTCCTTAATCGCTTTAATCCGCTCGGGTGAGAATCCGCGGCGTCGCAGTCCCTCATAGTTCATGGAGCGCGCCTGCGCGGGTTGTCCTTGACACATCACAAAAGGAGGCAAGTCCGCCCAGATCATAGAGTTGATAGCTGTAAAGGCGTGGCTCCCTAGGCGACAAAATTGATGCACAGTTGTAAATCCGCCCAGTATCACAAAATCACCGACCTGAACGTGACCGGCCAAAGAGGAGTTGTTTGCAAAAATAGTGTTGTTCCCGACCTCACAATCATGAGCCAGGTGAACGTAGGCCATGATCCAATTGTCGTTGCCCAACCTAGTAACGCCCTTGTCTCCGATGGTTCCAATGTTGAATGTACAAAACTCTCTTACCGTATTTCGGTCTCCCATGATAAGCTCACAGGGCTCACCAGCGTATTTCTTATCCTGAGGGACCCCGCCAAGCGAGTTGAAAGCGAAGATCTGGTTATCCTCGCCTATCGTCGTGTGCCCATCTATGACGCAGTGCGCGGCGATTCGAGTCCCTTTGCCTACTCGCACGTTGGGACCAATCACCGTGTAAGGCCCAACCTCAACACTTTCGTGTAATTGAGCGCCTTTATCCACAAGAGCGGTTGCATGAATGCGTGTCATAACTTGTGTTCGTTCATTAGGTTATTGTTTAGAGTAATTGCTTGGATCGGTAGAGTTTTATTTTTGAAAGTCAGACTTTGAAGAAAAATCACTCGCCCAACCCTTTTCAGATAAAACAGCCCCAAGGCGTATTAATCGATGGTGCGCATGGTGCACATTAATTCAGCCTCAACGGCCAAATCCTCACCCACAAACCCCTGCGCCTTGAATTTCATCACTCCCGCTTTCATCCTGAGCACTTCAATGTTTAACAACAACTGATCGCCCGGCTCTACGGGACGCTTAAAGCGCACACCATCAATGCCGGCAAAGTAAAAAACATTGTTACTTTGTGAGCTTATATCAAAGCTCTCAAACGCCAATAACGCTGCAGCTTGTGCCAAGGCCTCGATCATCAATACACCAGGCATAACTGGGCGGTGCGGGAAGTGTCCGTTAAAGTAGGGCTCATTAATGGATACATTCTTCAGGGCCTTAATCGACTTACCCTTGTCAACTTCGAGCACCCGGTCGACCAATAAAATTGGATAACGATGGGGTAGGAGTTTTAAAATTTTATGGATATCCATGCTACTCATGATGATGGTCTTTATGAATGAAGGGGTTTAGAAAAATTCAGATTAACGGAGATGTAAAAATAAACGATGTTGGAGTTCTTGGGCACAAGCTAAACTTGCTACTGCACTTACTTCGTGCCTAATTACTTCTTTTCTTCTGAGCCAGGTTTCATTAAGGACTTTACCTTCTCCCGAATGGAGGTGAGCTGCCTCAATATAGCCGCATTTTTCTTCCAAACAGAGTCGGAATCAAAGGGATAGTACCCGCCGTAGTCACCTGGCTCACGAATCGACCTGGTTATGACTGCTTTGGCACCAATGTTAACTCGGTCTGCGATTTCAATGTGTCCCACAAAACCTGCGCCCCCCGCTACCGTGCAGTGGGCTCCAATTTTGGTACTTCCAGAGACACCAACAAATGCGGCCATGGCCGTATGCTCTCCAATTTGAACGTTGTGCCCAATTTGGATGCAATTATCAAGTTTGACCCCGTCCCCAATGACTGTATCCCCAAGCGCCCCTCGGTCAATACAAGTGTTGGCGCCTATCTCAACTCGGTTGCCAATGCGCACGCCACCGAGTTGCTCAATTTTGATCCACTCACCACGGTGAGGAGCAAAACCAAAACCGTCACCCCCAATCACTACGCCGGGGTGCACGATACATTCAGAGCCTAACTTACAGTGATGTCCGATGTTTACACTCGATTTAAGCCAAGTGCCCTCACCAATCACAGCTCCCTCCTCCACCACGCACATGGGTCCAATTCTCACGCTTGAGTGCACACTGGCTCGGGGGTGTACGAAGGCGCTCGGGTGTATTAGAGGCTCAGGCTCGCTAGAGACTGGGTTATGCTCACGCCACAACTGTGTGAGTAGGGCAAAGTAGTAATAAGGCTTGTCACAAACGATGCACGCCCCTCTTGCGCTAGCCCTCTGGCGATGTGCCTCAGAGACAATAATGCAACCAGCACGGGTTGTATCTAGTTGCTCGACATACAACGGGTTACTCAAAAAACTAATATCAGCTGAGCTTGCACTCTCAAGCGGAGCAATTGCTGCGACGCTCATTTGAGCGGATCCAATTAAGGTTCCGCCTAGTTTTTCAACGATAAAACCAAGAGTTAACGCCATCCAGTCCAAACCATTTGCAGGGGTTGCGGAAATTGCAAAATTTGCAATAGTTTAAATTCATGGGTCACAAGCGCTTTGTAAAAGCAAGGCCTGAGATCCCATCCGAGTTGTTGCAATCTTAAAGACCGGAGAACCACCCCATCAAGATTTACTTGGCGTTCGAGCCGCCAGATGTTGCTGGTGTTTGAGCATTGATCGCTTTGATTACTTTCTCAGTGATGTCGTGCTTGGGGTTGATGTAGACCGCTTCTTGTAAGATGAGGTCATACTTCTCAGCCTCAGCCACTTGGCGCACTACTTTATTGGCCCGCTCCAAGACGAGTTGAAACTCCTCGTTCTTGCGTGCATTCAAATCCTCTTGAAACTCGCGTCTTTTTCTTTGGAACTCGCGGTCTTGGTCTCCAATTTGACGCTGACGGGTGACTCTTTGTGACTCAGACATGGTGGGCGCGTCACGCTCAAACTTTTCTGAAGCAGTTTTAAGTGAATTACCCAGCTCAACCAAGTCTTTCTCTCTTTTTGAGAATTCTTGCTGAAGCTTGGCCTGCGCCGCGATAGCGGAATTGGCTTCTCGGAAAATCCGCTCCGTATTGACGTACCCAATACGGAACTCATCCGCTAAAGCAACACCCGTTGCAGCAACAGTAAGGAGCGCGATCAATAAGCGTTTTGTGTTCAGCATTTTCATCAAAAAGAAGTCCCGATTTGGAATTGTACCTTCTGCATTCTATCGCCAGGAAAGAATCTCTCTGGATTGGCCACTGCAAAGCGGAGTGGGCCCATGGGGGAGATCCAACTCAGACCTATACCAACGGAGGAGCGGAGCATTCCGAAATCCATTTTCTCATTCTCCCCGAAAACGTTACCCATATCGTAAAAGGCGTACAAACGAAGGGATTTATCGTTACCTGCACCCGGCATGGGGGCCAAAATCTCCGTATTCAACGTGAATTTCTTAGGGCCTCCTACACTCAAACCCGTTACATCCCTGGGTCCAAGCGTACCAGCTGTGAAGCCTCTGACAGAGCCCAGACCACCGGAGGTGTAATTCTTAAAAACTGGGAAGGGTCTCCCCTCCAAGCCCTGCCCCATGTCTAATTCTGAATTAAAAGCAAAGGTAAATTGCTTTGTAAGGGGCACGTACTGTTGAAATTGACCTCCAGAGCGGGTGTACCGTGTGTCCCCTAGCTCGCCGACCTCGCTGTTCAACCTAATGAAGTAGCCTGAGTTGGGGGTCAAAAGACTATCCCTATTGTCCCGAGCCCAGCCAACCGTCATCGGAACCGACACGGTCGTGTACCCAAAACGTTCAGCAAAATCCAAATAGGAGGCTGGAATGTTACTACCCGGCTTGATTTGAGTTTGTTCGGCCGCAGTTCCAACATAAACCGTATCCAGCTCTGCAAAAGGTATTCCGTAGCGAATTCCAACGCCGTCAGTGACCAAACGGTAATTACCCCCCTGATCAACGTACGGAATGCTAGAGCGGTGATAGTAATTCAAACTGCGAGAGACACCGTCATCAGTTACGTAAGGATCGGTTGTATTGATTTGGAAAATTTGGTTGTACTTACTGGTACTAATTTGTGTACCCACAAAGTTACCCGTTCCAAAAACGTTATCTTGTTGGATACCAAAAGTTAAAAACACCTTTTCAGCCGATGAATAACCAGCACCTAATTGCAAGCTACCCGTAGGCTTTTCGGTCAAAGTTACCGATAGATCAACCTGATCAGGCACCCCGGGAATCTCTTTTGTATCAACTTCAACTTCCTTGAAGAATCCAAGCCTTTTCAGCCTGTCTTTGGAGATTTTGATGCGGTAACCATCGTACCAAGCAGACTCCATCTGCCTGAACTCACGGCGCACAATCTCGTCCCTTGTCTTGGCGTTACCGGAGATATTGATTTTCCTGACATACACACGCCTAGAGGGATCGCCCTGTAACACAATCACAACCCGGTTTGTCGCGCGGTCAATCTCAGGTCTTGGTTCAACGCGTGCGAATGCAAAACCAAAATTACCGTAAAAGTCCGTAAAGGCTTTTATGGTTTGAGTCACTTGGTTGATGTTGTAGGGCTCGCCCGGCTTCACCGCTATGAGCGCTTTAAACTCGTCATCGCGCCCCAAGAAATATCCCTCAAGCCTAACACCTGAGACTACAAAACGCTCCCCCTCTGTGACGTTCAGGGTGATGGTGATTTTTTGTTTGTTCGGAGAAATCGCTACCTGAGTGGAGTTAACTTTAAACTCCAAAAAACCTCTGGACTGATAGTACGACTTGAGCACCTCAATATCAGCGTTGAGTTTTGCTTGGGAATAACGATCGGACTTGGTATACCAACTGAGCCAAGTTGGGGTGCTTAGGTCAAGTTGCCCAAGCAAAGTGGATTCAGAAAATGTCTGCGCCCCAACGATTCGCATTTCTTTAATTTTGGCAACGTCACCTTCAGTCACACTGAAAGTCAAATTAACCCTGTTGCGTTCAATGGGTGTGATCGTTGTGATGACCTCGGCACCGTATAAGCTTTTGTTGATGTATTGACGCTTGAGTTCTTGCTCCGCTTTGTCGGCCAAGGACTTGTCAAAGGGGCGTCCCTCAGCCAAACCAATCTCACGCAGCGCTTTACGAAGCGCGTCTTTATCAAATTCTTTTGCACCCACAAAGTCCAAGTTGGCGATGATGGGACGCTCTTCAATAGCAATAATAACGACGTTGGTTTTGATATCAATGCGCAAATCTTTAAATAGACCCAAGCCAAAGAGACTTCGAATAGCCTGTGTTCCCTTTTCTTCGGTGTAAGTGTCCCCCACTCT
This sequence comes from uncultured Burkholderiales bacterium, assembly GCA_903949285.1. Taxonomy (GTDB): domain Bacteria; phylum Pseudomonadota; class Gammaproteobacteria; order Burkholderiales; family Burkholderiaceae_C; genus Limnohabitans. Next base: position 10,101 of record CAJAYT010000106.1, on the reverse strand, counting down.
AAAGGGAATCGTGGCAAAGACGGTGCCTGGCTCAACGCGCTGCAGACCCTCTACACGGATATCCTCAATTTTGAACGGATCCAACGCACAAGCCTGCTGGAGAAGGCCGCAGACGAATAAAGCAAAGACTAGAAATGTCTTTAAGAACAAAAACGAAATGGAATTTGATTTCATGAAAATGATTAGCAGGTCGCGTTTTTAAAGTTAATGTTCAAAAAATTTCAGTCAAAGGCAATTCAGCACTATTTCAATTTAAATGAATAACTTGCCCAAAAGAGTTACCCAATTAAACGCAGCACATCGTTAAACATTGCTGCGCACATCATAAGAAGCACAACCCCAAGTCCAAAGCGCATGAGTCGTGAGCTCCAAACCGCTGAGGGAGCACTTCCCGTGAACAGCTCCCAAAGATAATACAACAATTGGCCACCATCTAATACCGGGATAGGAAGAAGATTCAAAACGCCCACGCTGACACTCACAAATGCGACAAAACTCACAAAACTAGCCCACCCGCCTTGCGCCGTCTTTCCCGCATACTCCGCCAAGGTCAAAGGACCACTGAGCTCACGCCATGAAAGCTGTCCAAGCACCATACTTTTGAATGACGCCAAGGAAGACATCGCTTGATCAAGGGTTAATCGGCCTGCGAACACGATTCCATCCCAAAAGCCTAGCCTTTTGAAGACCAATTCCTGCGATCCTCCTATTATGGCATCCACTCGGCCAATGGATTTACCGTCCTCTTGTATGGTGCGTGGCCTCAGCTCTAAGGTTAAGAGAGTCTCTTTGCCCGCTGATTTCCTTTTAATTTGCCAGTTTAGAACAGCGCTGGCACCTGATTTGGACTGAGCCTGGCTGTCAGCAACACTTTCGTGAATGATTTGAATCAATTCCTGGGCATCTGCAACGCTTTGACCGTTGATTTTTAAAATCTCGTCCCCAGCCTTAACACCTGCATTTTGGGCTACACCACCCTCAAGAACTGAACTAACAATAGCGGCTCGCCTAGGTCCCGTCAGACCCAGCTCCTTTAACGCCTGCAAACGCTCTTGGGGTGCATTTTGAAAGTGCTCACTAACTCTCCAACGGCTCAGATCAATTCTGAGGGTCTGAGTGGGGGACATATTCAAAATGTCCTCCAAGCTTGTGGTGGTATCTAAACCATCCCCAATCTCGCCCTGGGGGGCGTCAGTATTTAATGGCTCACCCCTTTTTATGGCTATCTCCACCATTTGGGGGAGTAGAACGGAAGAGTTTGTGGCACCCAGCTCCTGCACACTAGGCTGTTCACTTTGGAAATACGCTTTGGCGTTGATGAGTGAATTGATGAACTCTTTAAAAGTTGCAGTGCTCTGGTACTGCGTATCCTGTCCTAAGACCTTCACTCCCAGTATCCGGTCCCCACTGCGCAAATCGGCTTGTTCGGCGAAGGATCCCGCAAGAGGGTGCCCCAAAACAGCGGAGGGCTGTAACTGCCCAACCCACTGCACACAGGCATAAAGCAAAATGGCTAACAACAAATTAGCCATTGGGCCAGCGGCAACCACCGCGGCACGGGCTCTTAGCGACTTTTGATTGAATGCAAATTGAAGTTGATCCTGCCCAACGCTACCCTCGCGCTCATCCAGCATTTGAACGTACCCACCCAGTGGAATGGCAGAAATAAGAAACACAGTCTTTGAGGGGTCGGCAACTGGGAGGGACTTGGAGCGGGTCTGCTCGTTAAAGACTGAGTTCTGCTGAGGATTTTCCTTCCCCGATCTGACCCTTTGAAAAGGATGCAACTGCCAAGCGATGAGGGGTCGACCAAAGCCAACGGAGAACTTCAACACCCTTACCCCGCAAAGTACCGCTACCTTGTAGTGGCCGTATTCGTGAACGACTACGATCACGCTGAGCATGATCAAAAAAGATAGGATAGTTAGCATTAATTTTTAATTAGTAAAACGCTTGCAACAATTTAAATATAGAACTTCAATCAAAAGCGCTGATAACTTGCTCTGCAGTCAAGCGAGCGCGTGAATCGAGCTCCAATAAATCCTCTAAAGAATGTGGAGCCGTGGGCTCATACAAATCAAGCGTTCTAAGGTTCACTTCATGAATTTGGGTAAATCCAATTTTGCCCCCCAAAAAAGCTTGAACAGCAACCTCGTTAGCTGCATTCAGCACCCCCGTCATCCCTGGCCTGGCCTCTAACACTTGCCAAGCCAAGAGCAGCCCCGGAAAGCGCTCACGGTGCTCGTTCGAGTCAAAGTCCTCAAAGGTCATGGCTGGAACGTTTTGAAATTGGAGGGACTGCGCGCCAGACGCGATGCGGTAGGGCCAACCCAACCCGTAGGCAATTGGAACCCTCATATCTGGGGTGCCCAACTGCGCAACAACAGAAGTGTCTTTGTACTCGACCATCGAGTGCACAATGCTTTGAGGGTGAATGACAACCTCTATTTTGTTGGGCGCTAATCCAAACAAATAGTGAGCCTCTATGACCTCCAAACATTTGTTCATCATCGTTGCAGAGTCAACCGATATCTTTTGTCCCATCACCCAGTTAGGGTGTCGACACGCCTCCTGTGGTGAGACCAGGTGCAAGGTCTTTGGGTCACGGCTCTTAAACGGTCCGCCCGAGGCAGTCAGAATAATTTTCTCAACAGTTGAACTCCAAGTACTTGCATCCTGTGGAAGTGACTGAAATATTGCAGAATGTTCGCTGTCGATTGGAAGTAACTTAGCACCACCATTTCGAACCTGGGTTAAGAAGAGTTCTCCTCCGACCACCAAAGCCTCTTTATTGGCAAGCAACAAGCGTTTACCAGCGCGCGCAGCTGCTAAACAAGAGGACAAACCTGCAGCGCCCACAATCGCTGCCATAACGGTATCAACATTGGGGTGGGCCGCTAAATCATCCAAAGCCTTCGCACCCGTTAGAACCTGAGTCTTAAGTCCTGTAGGCTTGAGTAACTGCTCGAGCTTTTTGGCGGCATCTTCTTGCACCATGAGCGCATAGGCGGGCTTAAAACGCACGCACTGCTCATACATCAAGTCTACTTTGTTCGAACCCGTTAAAGCGAACACATTGAATAGCTCGGGATGGCGAGCAACCACATCCAGGGTGCTCGTACCAATTGAGCCAGTGGATCCCAGTATCGTGAGTGTTTGGACTTTAGGACCACAAGAGTCTGTTGACTCACCTTTAGTACTCTGAGATTGAGCCATCAAATCAAACTCCAAAACATCGCGATCGGGAGTGTGGGGAGGAGTGCATCTATGCGGTCTAAAACACCTCCGTGCCCTGGCAAAAGTCGACTACTGTCTTTAGCCCCAACGCTTCGTTTAACCAAGGACTCGATCAAGTCACCCACAACGCTCATAGCGGACATAAAGACAAGTGCACAAACTTGAATCACAAGTCCTTTACTCGCCAAGAGCGAGAAAAAACTAGCCCCCTGCGTAAAGGTTTCCAAGGGAATGGGTTGACCTGACCCCGAGACGGAGTAAGCCCCCAGGCGCTGCCCATCAGCCCAGATCCAAACGGTAGAGAGTATAAAAACAGCCAATACGCCGCCCCAAACCCCCTCCCAACTCTTACCTGGACTAATGCTAGGGGCCAGTTTTCTGCGTCCAAACGCTCGACCAAAGAAATACGCTCCTATATCCGCAGCCCAAACCAAAGCAAGAACGGACAACAAGAAATTAAAACTCATCGCTTTGGCCTGATTCATAGCAAGCCAAGTGGCACAAAGTGCCCAAATGCCCCCGAGCAATCTTATCGGTTGATAAATATGGAGCCAACCCTCAGGCCCCACTCGCAGCAGCGCAGCACTCATCAAAACCCACGCAGCGCTGCAAAAGAGCCAAAAATAATAGTTAGAGAAACTCACCACTTGAGCGTACCAAAGCCCAGCACAAATGAGAGCACAAACAACACCCAAACAACTTGCAAGTGAGAAACTTAAAGCGTTCAAACGCCCCCACTCCCAAGCCCCCAAACTGCACAGTATCAAAGACAACAGTGCTAGAGCAACAGGGTCAGCGGCCATCAGTGCAGGAACCAATACTATTAAAAGAACAATTGCAGTGATGACTCGTTGTTTAAGCATTAGATAGCGTTAAAGGGAATTGGGGGGTTTTAGGTTTGAATTCAATCCGGTATCTAGTCAATCGTATCTGGTTTTTTTGATTGAATTCCAACCCCTTCAAACCTAGTATCAAACCGCCATTAACTCTTGTTCTTTGGCAACCACCATTTTGTCAACCTCGGCGATATTTTTATCCGTAATCTTTTGAGTCTCAGCTTCAGCGCGTTTTTGGTCGTCCTCAGAGGCCAACTTTTCCTTCACCAACTTCTTGACCATCTCATTGGCATCGCGACGTAGGTTGCGAATCGCGATCTTCGCATTTTCACCCTCCGTTTTAACGATCTTGGTCATCTCTTTACGCCGCTCCTCGGACATTGCTGGCAATGGAACTCTAATTAAATCGCCCATCGCTGAAGGATTCAAGCCCAGATCACTCTCACGAATAGCTTTTTCAATTTTGGGGCCCATCCCTTTTTCCCAAGGCTGAACAGAAAGTGTTCTTGAATCAAGCACAGACACGTTAGCCACTTGGGTCAGTGGTGTCATGTTGTCGTAGTAATCTACCATCACTGAGTCAAGCAAGCTAGACGTTGCACGCCCAGTGCGGACCTTTGCCAAGTTTTGACGAAATGCCTCTATTGATTGAGCCATCTTGGTCTCAGTCGTGTTTTTGATATCTGCAATAGTCATATGAATCTCCTCATCTGGGGGCAGCGTCCCCACTGATCTCTAATAAAGTTGCACTTGAATGGAGGGACCCAAAGCAGTTTAGCCTCAAGTAACCTCCCACCGAACAGGAATGTATTATCGCTCGATTAGACACATCCTAAGGAGTGAGCTGACTAGAGTTTTGGCAATCCTGTATATCTGTAAGTCAATGGCAAAGCTTAAGCGTGCACGAGCGTGCCCTCATCTTCGCCGAGTACCACTCGCTTAAGTGCCCCGTTCTTAAAAATAGAGAACACTTTAATCGGTAAATTCTGATCTCTACACAAAGCGAAAGCTGTGGCATCCATGATGCCAAGATTGTTTGCAATCGCCTCATCAAAAGTCAATTTATCGTAACGAGTCGCATTCGGATCCTTCTTAGGATCTGCCGTGTAGACGCCGTCAACCTTGGTTGCTTTGAGCACTAATTCAGCGCCTATCTCAGCCCCGCGTAAAGCTGCTGCGGTATCGGTTGTAAAAAACGGATTGCCCGTGCCCGCTGCAAAAATGACCACCTTGCCCTCCTCTAAATACTGGAGAGCTTTGGGCCTGACGTAGGGCTCAACTACTTGCTCGATAGCAATTGCAGACATAACCCTTGCTGTCAGACCAGCTTTATTCATCGTATCTGCAAGGGCCAAGGCGTTCATAACGGTCGCTAGCATGCCCATATAGTCCGCCGTCGCACGGTCCATACCCACAGAGCCACCTGCAACGCCTCTAAAGATGTTTCCACCGCCAATCACCACAGCGACTTCGACCCCCAAGTGAATAATCTCAGCAACCTCATCTACCACCCGCACAATGGTGTCTCGATTAATACCGAATGAATCATCACCCATTAACGCCTCTCCTGATAGCTTAAGCAAAATACGCTTATGGGCTGGAGTTTTTGTAGCGGCGTTAGATGTCATTGGGTTTTCTCCTGTTGCTGGGTAAAGTGTAACGTGAAGTCTTGGGTGAATTACAAAAAAAAGGAGACCGAAGTCTCCATTTTTTAAAGTTTAAGCAGTTTGTTTAGCTGCAGCTACTTGAGCCGCCACCTCGGCGGCGAAATCGTCAACCTTTTTCTCAATCCCTTCACCCACAACATAAAGAGTAAATGAATGAACTTTAGTTTGAACAGATTTCAACATCTGCTCAACAGTTTGCTTATCGTTTTTCACGAAAGGCTGGTCAAAGAGGGATACCTCCTTAAGATACTTTTGAACAGATCCCTCAATCATCTTGGCTGCGATCTCTGGTGGCTTACCAGACTCAGCTGCCTTGGCGGTCGCAACAGAGCGCTCGCGGGCAATAAATTCTTCAGGAACGTCTGCGCTCGTAAGTGAAACGGGCTTCATCGCTGCTATGTGCATCGCGGTATCTCGCGCTGCGCTTTCTTGCCCTTCATACTCTACCAACACACCAATGCGTGTACCGTGCAAATAAGAGGTCACAGCATGCTGGCCTGAAATGCGCTTAAAACGCCTAAAGCTCATGTTCTCACCAATCTTACCAATAAGACCTTTACGAACATCCTCAAGCGTAGGACCAAACCCGTCTTGTTCATATGCCAAAGCACTAAGCGCTTCGACACTAGCGGGGTTGTGCTCAGCCACCAACTTGGCAGCCGCGTTTGCAAGAGCCAAGAAACTGTCATTTTTAGTAACAAAGTCTGTCTCACAATTGACTTCAATCAAAGCACCAGTTTTACCAGCCTCGATAAACTGAGCAACCACACCCTCAGAGGTGATACGTGAAGATGCTTTACCAGCCTTGCTACCCAGCTTTACGCGCAGTAACTCCTCAGCTTTAGCCATATCCCCATCAGCCTCAGTCAACGCTTTTTTGCACTCCATCATAGGAGCGTCTGTCTTTGCTCTTAACTCAGCGACCATGCTTGCAGTAATTGCTGCCATATCTAATTCTCCAATTTTCAATTCAGTAGTTGTAAAAAAGGGGCCCGAAGCCCCTTTGGGTACGCGTGAGAGTTATCAAGCAGCTGTTGCGCCTTCTACCTCAACGAATTCGTCACTTCCTTCTGCCTGCACAGCCTTAACCACATCGTTAACCGCGTTTGCACGGCCTTCAAGGATTGCGTCTGCGATTCCACGAGCGTAAAGGGTAACTGCTTTGGATGAGTCATCGTTACCCGGAATAATGTAGTCAATTCCTTCTGGGGAGTGGTTGGTATCCACCACACCGATCAAAGGAATGCCAAGTTTTTTAGCCTCAGCTATAGCAATTTTGTGATATCCCACGTCGATCACGAAAATTGCATCTGGCAGTGTTGCCATGTCCTGGATACCGCCAATGTCTTTCTCGAGCTTTTCGATTTCGCGAGTGAAAGTAAGCTGCTCTTTCTTTGACATTGCATCAAGTCCAGCCTCTTGCTGAGCTTTCATCTCTTTTAAACGCTTGATAGATGTTTTAACTGTCTTGAAGTTAGTCAACATGCCGCCCAACCAGCGTTGGTTCACATATGGAACGCCTGCACGCTTAGCCTCTGTTGCAATCAACTCTCTAGCCTGGCGCTTTGTGCCAACCATCAAAATAGTGCCGCGGTTGGCAGATAACTGTTTGGCAAATTTGATAGCCTCTTGAAACAAAGGCAATGTTTTCTCAAGATTAACAATATGAATCTTGTTGCGATGACCAAAGATGTACGGAGCCATCTTGGGGTTCCAAAAACGGGTTTGGTGTCCAAAGTGAACGCCCGCTTCTAACATTTCACGCATAGTTACTGACATAATTTTCTCCAAAGGTTGGTTCTAAAATCCAATCCGTCATCAAATCAGTTAAGAAAATTAATCTAAACAGATTCAACACCTTGTTGGGATTGGTTTGCGATTTTTGTAACAAGTTATCCAGGTTTTACAGCCTTGCGAGAGAACTCGAACGCTGCTTTTTGACTCAAAAGGCCTAAACAGACCGTTTGAGGCAAAAAATCCTGAACCTTGAGAGTATAACATACCCACGGGTGCGTCATCCTGCACCCAACCCCCTCTATACTTAGTACATGAAAAAAATTGCTGTCATTGGGGCCGGAATTGTGGGAATAACCACTGCCTTTGAATTGGCCTCCACTGGAAACTCGGTTACTGTTTTTGATCACAACTCAGCTGCGGCTGAAGAGGCGAGCTTTGCAAACGGCTGCGTTTTCTCGCCCGGTTTTGTGACACCTTGGGTCGCGCCAGGCTTACCCAAGGCCCTCTTGGGCAAACTCTTTAGAGACCACTCCCCTGTGAGAATTGGAGGGCTTGGAGCCAAAGAGTTGGCTTGGATCTCCAAATGGCGTGCCGCCTGCAAAATGGATAGCTACTTGGTGCACCGCTCACAATTGCATAACCTAGCCTCCTTTAGCAACGAAGTTTTCAAAGACATTACGAGCAAGTTAAATCTAGAGTACGAAAACTCTAAGGGTTTTATGGTTTTGTATAGAAGCCCCGAAGAGCAAAAAAATGCTCAACGAATGCTACAGATCTATAACGAAATGGGCGTGCCGCTACTAGAAATTTCTGCTGAAAAGGCCCGCATCATAGAACCCGCTCTAAATTTAGAAACTCAGATTAACGGGGGTTTGTACTTTCCAGAGGATGGAATCGCAAACTGTCGGCAATTCGCGCTCATGCTCAAAGATGAATGCGAAAAAATGGGCGTACGGTTTGAGTTCAACTCAGCCGTGAAGCCTTTATCCCCAGCACAACCCACCCTAATTCAAACCAATAACGGTCAAATCAAATTCGATGCAGTCGTGGTATGTTCGGGAGTAAGCAGTGCAGAAATATTGGCGCCCATCGGAGTCAAAGTACCCCTGCTACCCATTTATGGGTACTCCTTGTCAGCAGCACTTCGCGAATCTATTGACGCACCCCTGAGCGGGGTTTTGGATGATCGCCACAAAGTCACTATTAGTCGGATTGGTCAACGCATCAGGGTCTCAGGTATCGTTCAAATCGGAGGCGCGCCTAAGGCCCACATTAGCGGTGCATTCAATACTCTTTACAAAGTACTAAACGATTGGTTTCCAGGAGCGGCAAGGACTTCCGAAAACGTTCAAGAATGGAAAGGGGCAAGAGCTATGCTCCCCGAGGGAATTCCCCTCATTGGCGCCTGTAAGGTACCCGGTGTATGGCTCAACATTGGTCATGGATCAAGTGGTTGGACCCTTAGCTGCGGAGCCGCCAGAGCACTATCTAATCTCATTGATGGCCGTCTCCCAGGCACCAACCTCATTGGGTTCGGTATGTCCCGACTGGAATGAACTATTAGACAAATCGACTTCCTTTGACTTGAAATAAACGGGGCAACGCTCGAGTCATTTTTTAAGACCGGCAGTAATTTTTTTCAACTCGGATAGAGCTTTACCAGCGTGCTGCATCCGGTTCTGCCAGTTCAATATTAGAACTACACTTGGTCAAAATGCAATACCAATCACACCCCCTACCCAGCGTTGCTCCAGTTCGCATAGGCGAGCCTTTTAACCAGCGCTGGCCTTTACTGCAAACGACTCAAATACGATCCCTTGAATCGGCTTACGCCGAGGCACGATTGAAGAACAATAAATCCCCAGGCTACCCACCCACACTGATGGAGTCCGCTGGTCTTAGCTTGGCAAAGCTTTGTCTGGCACTCTCCCCTAACGCAGAGCATATTTGGATCGCTTGTGGACCTGGCAATAACGGAGGCGACGGCATCGTTGCAGCTATTGAGTTACAAAAGCTCGGCAAAAAACCTTATGTCAGTTTTTGCGGCAAAAGGATAGAGGGCGCATCCGACATTTGTGCACCCAACTCAATCGCATCAAGTACTTCTTTGAGTCCTGCATTCAGTTCGCCAATTGGAGATCATCTAGCAGCCCAATTAGCCGCACTATCCCATGGAATTGAACTCCATAAAGTTGCTCCTCCTCAATGGGATTTTGCAATAGATGCCCTGCTGGGAATAGGCATCGACCAAAAGAGCCCTAGACCAATTGAGGGGGTTATGGCGCAGTGGCTGAATCTCATCAACACCGCCGACTCGCCCGTCCTTTGCGTCGACGCTCCCTCTGGACTTTGCACGGATACGGGTCGCATGTGCGCTATCAATGCTCAAGACAAAGAAACCATCGAACATCCACCTTTAAACCTTAATCAAAAGCGCTACACACTCACCTTTCTTGGCTTAAAACCCGGTCTTTTCACGGGTACTGGAAAAGATTTTGCAGGAGATATTTGGCTAGAGCCTTTAGTTGACTCGAACTCACCCGTTGATAACAATGCTGACCCAATCAAAGGCTTTGGAGGATTGGGCTTGACAGCTCACCTCAATACACAGCACCCAGTCACAT